>JAAZDA010000035.1 GCA_012512995.1 Clostridiales bacterium
GTATATATCAGCCCATAACCTATAACGAGTTTTATAAGGTGGCAGCTCAATATGGCGGAAGTCTTCTGAGTGATGACAAGAAAACATTTACTGTAAATTCAGATGAAAATGTGACTGCATTACAAAGCATGGTAGACAGAGTAGATAAAACAAATGTTCAGCCGACTGAGGAACAGATGGGCGGTATGGGTGACTGGGATCTGTTTGAAAGCGGAAGGCTTGGTATGATTCCGACAGGAACGTGGTGCTTTAACACATTTACCGATGCTTGTGATTTCAGTTGGGATATTTGTGTTGAACCCGGTGAGACTCAAAAAGCAACGCATTTCTTCGCCAATGCATTAGTTGTTAATAATGCAGCAAGTGATGATGCAAAAGCGGCAGCACAGACATGGATATCATGGCTCGCATCAAGTGATGAAGCGGCTCAGATAAGACTTGATGCCGGATGGGATCTTCCGGCACTGGAAGATACAAGTAAATTATCAAGTTATCTTGAAATAACGCCTCCTGATAACAGAGAAGCTGTGTTTGAATCGCTTGATTATATAGTGATGCCTCCAATTATTACAGATTACAGTCAGATGTCAGATATCATTACTGATTGCCTCACAAAAGCATCTAATGGAGAAAGTACAGCGAAAGAAGCGCTTGATGATGCACAAAGCCAATGTGAAGCAGCAATTACATTAGAATAGTCAGTGATAATTGCCTGTGGCTGAATAATGTCTCAAAGTCACAGGCGATTTTTATAAACAGGGATCCTAACCGGGGGTTAGTATGAAAAGAAAAACCAGTAAAAATGCCAGAAAAATGATACAGGCAATACCGTTCATGCTTCCGAGTTTCATTGGAATGATTATTTTCAGCCTTCTGCCGATAATAACAGCAATTGGATTGAGCTTTACAGACTGGAGCGGTCTGGGGGAGTTTTCTCTTTCAACGATAACAAATAACTTTATTGGTCTGAAAAACTATAAACAACTTTTGGGAAATGCCGAATTCTGGATGTCAGTCGGACATGTGTTATATTTCATAGCTCTGTATATTCCACTCGCTTTTATATCTGCAATGCTCGTTGCACTGATATTGAACAGCAGTAAGAAGGTTTCAGGTGTTCTGAGAGTCCTTTATTATATCCCAGTGTTGACATCATGGGTGGCAGCCAGCCTTATCTGGAGATGGGTCCTGAGTTCACAGTATGGTGTGTTGAATTCAATTCTGTCAGTATTTGGCATTACAGGACCTGATTGGCTTACGAATAAATACTGGGCAATGCCTGGAATTGTTCTGGCCTCAGTGTGGAAGGACATGGGCTACTACGGCCTTTACATTTTCGGCGGCTTGCGAGGTATTGATCCGACGTATTATGAGGCTGCGAGAGTTGATGGGGCAAATAAAAGAACTATTCTGTTCAAGATTACAATTCCGCTTCTTTCTCCGACTTTGTTTTATTGCCTTATCATGTCACTCATCAATGCTTTCCAGTTATTCCCACAGGTTCAGATAATGACTGGCGGTGGGCCTAACGGTGCAACGCAGGTACCGGTTGAAAGAATTTATACTTATGCATTCAGCTACTTTAAGATGGGGTATGCGTCAGCATATTCATGGCTGCTGTTTGTGATAATACTTATACTGACTTTGATTCAGCTCAAAGCTCAGAAAGCGTGGGTGCATTATGAAGCGTAAATTTGGCTTGTCAGATCTGGCTTTCTATATAGTAGCGTTTATCCTTGTGATAATTGTAATGATACCGTTTTACTGGATGGTGATTACCTCTTTGAAATCCAAAGGAGCATTGATGGCATTGCCTATCCAATGGATTCCTGAATCTCCTTCACTTAAGTCCTATAAGAGAGTGTTCACGCTTTTTCCTTTTGCCAAAGCAATAATGAACAGCATTTTTATAAGTGTGGTTTATACACTTATTACATTAGTCTCCGCATCAATGGCTGCATTTGCAATAGCAAAAATAAGATTTCCGGGTGCTAATGGGGTGTTTTCACTGTATTTAATGTCTATGATGATACCTACACAGATAACAATGATTCCACTTTTTATTATCATGAGTAAGATGAAACTTACAAATACGTATTTAAGTGTAATTGCACCATCATTGTTTACAGCATTTGGAATATTTCTTCTTGTTCAGAGTCTCAGGTCTCTGCCTGATGATTATATGGAAGCAGCAAGAATTGATGGGGCGGGATTATTCACAACATACAAAAGTGTAATCATGCCGATGTGCAAACCAGTACTTGCAACGCTTACAATAACTACATTTATGGGGTCGTGGAACGATTATCTGTGGCCTCTCGTTATGCTGTCGGATAAGAAAAAAATGACATTGACACTAGCACTGAATTCTCTTAATGGGCAGTATGGCACAGAGTATAATGTGTTGATGGCAGGGTGCCTTATATCAATGTTACCGATAATTATCGTATATATTGTAGCTCAGACACAGATGAAACAGGGAATCACAGTTGGTGGTGTAAAAGGGTGAGAATATGATCAGAAGATATAGGATAGGTGAACCAATCAACACGGATTCGGTAGTGGAGCAGATCAAAATAACAACTGGGGAGATACCAGGATGGAGGAAAAATCAGGAGACAAGATCTCTGACTTTTCAGCTTAATGACAGCGATGTAGTATACGGACTTGGGGAATCGATCCGTGGAATGAATAAACGCGGATGGATTTATGAAAGTAACAATTCCGATGATCCAATACATACAGAAGATAAGCATTCGCTATATGCCTCACAGAATTTTCTGCTCGTAACGTCTCCTGAAAGAAGTGTTGCAGTCTACATTGATACTCCGGGCAGAGTTTGTTTTGACATAGGATACACGGCCCCTTCTGAAATGAGCATTACATTTGATGATTTCGATGCGGATATTTATGTGATAGATGGGGAATCCAGGCTTGATACAGTACGGCAGTTCAGAAAGCTTATCGGACGGAGCTACATTCCTCCGAAGTGGGCTTTTGGTTATGGACAGAGCCGTTGGAGCTATATGTCTGTGGAAGAAGTAAGAAATGTTGTTAATACATATCGGAGTGAAGAAATCCCTATTGATAGTGTATATCTGGACATAGACTACATGGATCATTATAAGGACTTTACGATCGATGAAGATAGATTTCCAGATTTCGCAGACTTTACAAAAGAGATGAAGGATGACGGAGTCCATCTTGTGCCTATTATTGACGCCGGCGTGAAGATTGAGGATGGATATGATGTATGCGAAGAAGGCGTAGAAAAGGATTATTTCTGCAAAAAGGAGAATGGGAAGAATCTGGTTGCAGCGGTGTGGCCGGGAAAAGTGTATTTTCCTGATTTTCTGAATGCAGATGTCAGAAAGTGGTTTGGCAACAAATATGATTTTCTCCTGTCGAAAGGAATAGATGGTTTTTGGAATGATATGAATGAACCTGCCATATTCTATACAGAAGATCATCTTAGTGAAGTATTTGAAAAAATAGATACCTATAAGGGAAGGAATCTTGATATAAGGTCTTTCTTTGAATTCAAGGATTTGGTTGGGGCTATTGATAATAATCCGGAAGATTACAGACGTTTTTATCATGATTGTAATGGACAGAAAGTACGGCATGATAAGGTCCATAATATCTTTGGCTATAATATGACTCGAGCGGCAGGTGATGCATTCAGGAGACTTTGCCCGAACAAGAGGATACTCATGTTTTCCAGGGCATCATACGTCGGCATGCACAGATATGGCGGTGTTTGGACGGGAGACAATAAGTCGTGGTGGAGTCATATGCTCGTAAGTCTTAAGCAGCAGCCGGCCTTGAATATGTGTGGGTTTATGTATTCCGGATCTGATATAGGAGGCTTTACAGGAGATTGCACTGAAGATCTCATGATGCGTTGGCTGGAACTGGCAATGTTCATCCCGCTATATCGCAATCACTCAGCTGAAGGCACCAGAAGGCAGGAATTATATTGTTTTGGTCATCAGGATTGGTTTAGAAACATAGTACAACTGCGATACGCTCTCATCCCTTATATTTACGGTGAGTTTATGAAGGCACTGCTATCGGATGACATGTATATGATGCCGCTCTCATTTGTATACGCGGATGATAAGAGAGCTATTGAAATTGAGGATCAGGTACTTGTAGGTGAAAGTGTGATGGTGGCACCAGTATATCTTCAAAATTCTACAGGAAGAAGTGTTTATTTGCCGGAGGATATGAAACTTGTAAGGTTCAGGAGCTTTGATGATTACGATGAGGAAGTGCTCGTTGCCGGCGATCACTATATCGAATGCGCCCTTAATGAGACAATCGTATTTGTAAGAAAGGGACATGTCATGCCGCTTTGTGCTCCGGCAAAGTGTGTAAATGAACTTGATTACAGCACGATAAAGTATATTTGTTTTGATGCAGAACCCAGTGAATATGAACTCTATAACGATGATGGATTGGAGAGCATCACTATATAACTGATAATCCATATGAGAGGTTTCGTTGATGCCTTTTGCATGAAATCTGCAAGGTTGCTTGTGCTTTCGGTAAAAGGAGTTGAATACCATGAATGAGAAAATCACCTTATGCGGAGACAATTGTTTTGCATGCCCAAGGTACCTGTCAAAAAGTGATGAAGGTTGCTGAACACGTGCTCTGGCATAAACGAATGAGGCGAACTGTTTACAGCTTTCTTTCCATACTGATTGCAGCACTTGTTTTGACTGCGATTGTTTATCCGGGCCCGGTCAGGACATCTGCGGCTGATTCCGGCTTTCAAATTGATTTCATAGATGTCGGGCAGGGAGATTCTATCCTCGTCAGGTGCGACGGTGGACACCGCGTACTGCCCGTTCACGTCTTATGACACCAAGACTTTTGCAAGCTTCACCAAATACCTGGCAAAACAAAATAAGACGATCACTGTTCCTTCAGCCGGTGATTCTTTTGGTCTGGGGAACGCTGAGGTGACTGTACTCGGCCCGATAAGTATTTCTGCGGACGATACCAATAACAGCTCTATAGTTCTGCGGATCGTGTATGGCAAAACATCTTTTCTTCTGACAGGCGATGCTGAGTGGGACGAAGAACGTGAGATAATAGATTCAGGTGCTGATATCGCGAGCACGGTACTGAAGGTCGGGCACCATGGCAGCAGTTTTTCAACATCTATCTATTTTCTCAGGGAGGTCGCGCCGGAATATGCTGTCATCTCAGTCGGAGAGGGCAACAGTTACGGCCATCCGACCGAGCAGACACTCAGCCGCCTTCGTGATGCCGATGTCAAAACATACCGCACAGATATGCAGGGCGACATAATATGCACAAGTGACGGAAAGAACGTGAAGTTCAAGACAGAGAAGAACGCGGATGCCGATAC
>JAAZDA010000464.1 GCA_012512995.1 Clostridiales bacterium
CTGCTTAGCGGCAGCAGGCTTATGCAGTTGCCAAGTGAAACTGAACTTAAGATTGATTCCGGCCGGGCGGTCCCGATTATATTGGGGCGGATCCCGGCTTTTTTAAACTCATCAATGCACAGACTGTATATGGATGTATAGGGATTCATCAGAACAAATTTCCCGTCAGCTATATCCTTTAACGACAGGAATTCTTTCCTGCATAGACTATGGCCAGAAGGCAGGACAGCGACCAGCCTGTCCGTGCAGATGACGCCCTTCTGAGTTGAATCTTTATCAAGCATTGATTTTCTTGCAATTATCAGATCATATTTTCCATTATGGAGACCGGACATAAGCTTCTCCTCTTCGACTTCTTCCTGAATCAGCTGTATGTCAGGATTTTTCTGCATGAAATCCCTGAATATCTCTGCAATACCATATTGCGCCTGGAAAGGAAGAGTACCGATCCTCAGGACATTTTCGTCACTGCGGTGCAGAGCATAAAGCCTGTCGAGTGAGCAATGATAATGATTTAGCAGCGACTGAGCTTCTTTGTAAAACAATTCTCCTGCATCAGTGAGCACAGCCTTCCGGCGGCTTCTGTCAAGGAGACTCACGCCTGACTCTTTCTCGAGCTTCTGAAGCTGCTTGGAAAGCGCCGACTGCGTTATGTGAACACGCTCCGCCGCATCGTAAAAATTTTTCTCCTCAGCAACTGCTATAAAATACTCAAGCTGATCGAATGTCATAGATACCTCCGGAATAACTCATGTCTGCTTAATCTTGTTGATTGACTGTAATTCGGAATCTGCCATTGAAATCATTCCTTTATGGAATCAATTGTACATCTATTTGAATTGATTGCACAGATAGATGTGGCTGATACTGTTTACAGAAGTGCTCATTATTTGCTGTTAACTGGAATTTGGAGTTGATAAAGCTCGCGGATTACGTTTGGTTGCCGGCTTACCCGCGAAACGAGGCGGTTCGTCAAAATCGCGGGTAAGGAAGCGAGTCAGGCAAGAGTATGAGCAGCCGACTTACCCGCGAAACGGGGCGGTTCATCAAAATCGCGGGTAAGGAAGCGAGTCAGGCAAGAGCACGATCAGCCGGCTTACCCGCGAAACGAGGCAGTTCATCAAAATCGCGGGTAAACAGACAAATCATTCAGATTTTACTGGAGGGTATAATGATCGATCAACATGATACAGGCATAGACAGTCTCAGGAGTGCAATAGAGTTCCTGGAGAAGATTCCGGGACAGATAATCAGGACGGATGTTGAAGTGGATCCCAAGGCTGAGCTTTCTGGTGTTTACAGATATGTAGGCGCTGGTGGAACGGTAATGAGACCGACAACTATAGATGGTCCTGCAATGATATTCAACAATGTCAAAGGACATCAGGACGCAAGAGTCATCATAGGAATGATGGCGAGCCGTGAACGCGTTGCAAGAATGTTCGGTTGCAGCAAAGAAAATTTGGGACATCTTGTAATGGAGTGTGCGGCGCATCCGATCCAGCCTGTGGTCACTGGAAGGGTAGCGCGCTCTGAAACTGAAGGTGAGGACCAAATAGCAGGAAGGAGTCAGGAGCCATGCAGCGAGGCATTCCCTCCCTGCCAGGAAGTGATCCATCTCGCAACAGACCCGGACTTTGATCTTAATGAACTTATTCCTGCCCCGACCAATACGCCGGAAGATGCTGGACCATACATAACACTTGGGATGTGCTACGC
>JAAZDA010000465.1 GCA_012512995.1 Clostridiales bacterium
CTGCTTAGAACAAATGCAGCCATTGAGCACAATACAACGCCGATGGTCGTGGATATTCCTGCATAGCACAGACTGTTGAAAAATCCCTGAACAAGATTTCCTTTATCAATTACTTCAATATAGTTACTGAACATCCATTCAGTCGGAAGACTGAGACTCATTCTGGCAGCTTCATTTTTAGTCTTGAATGAATTTATGACCACCATATAAAAAGGCGCCAGAACTATGAGTGACATGAACAGGCAGACAATTGTTTTAACGAAATTAGCAGCTCTTTTTTTCTTCATCTCATTCCGTTTCCTTTCTGCTCATGAATTTGACAATAAATATTCCTATGATAGCGGTTATTACAAGAAGTATTGAGTTCAAAGCTGTTGACATTCCATACTGCCCGTTGGAATAGAGCTGGAACGCATATGTCGTAATTACCTCAGTCGCATGCCCCGGTCCGCCATTGGTGAGAACGTATATGATGTCAAATACCTTCAGTCCATATGTGATTCCGAAGACAAGGTTTATCATTATTGAGCCCTTCATCATGGGCAATGTGACGTATCTGAGCTTATGCCAGAAATTTGCACCGTCTATCTCTGCTGCTTCGTAATAATCCTGAGGTATTGAATTGAGCCCTGCAAGGAATATTGTCATTACATATCCAATTCCTCTCCAGGCATCAACGCCGAAGATGGACGTCCATACAACTCCGAGATCTGACAGCCATTTCTGTTTGAAAAAACCCAGTCCTATTGCTTCGAGTGTTGTGTTGAGAAGTCCTGTATTGTAATTGAATATCGACTTAAAGATCAGACCGATTATCACAAAGGGAAGAATACTTGGCAGATATAATATTGTTCTGTAAACGCCTTTGCCTTTTAGTCCACCCTTAAGCATTACTGCAATAAAGAATGCCGGGATCAGCTTGACAATATTGGAAATGACAGTGAATCTGAAGGTATTAAAGATACCGGATCCGTAGTTTTTATTTGATGTAAATATCTCAATGTAGTTATCAAGACCTACGAAGTGCAGTCCATTGAGCGCTGTTCTTGAACTCCAGTCGGTAAAGGAGTAGAAGACACCGAGCAGACTCGGAAAAAGGAAGAACACTGCATAAATTATGAGCGTGATGATGACAAACCATTGCGGATATATTTTTTTCTTATTCAAAACACACCTCCTGCTTAATCAAGATGGCGCATGTTGCCATGCGCCATCCTCTAATTACATCTCATTACATGATCGTCAGGATCCGATCATTTCCATGCCGTATCGCCTGCAGTTTCTGCTGCCGTTGCACGGTTCGCATCCATGTTCTTAAGAACATCGTTCGCTTCCATTGTTCCCTGGCAGAACGATACCATATCTGCTCCGAAATCCATCCAATAGTCGTTTGTATACTTTGTGCCTGTCTGAAGAACAGGTGTTGCCATCTTTGTTTCGTCTACTGTCGCCATGAATTCCTCTTCCTCAGGCAGCCAGTTCTGTTTGATATCTACGTTTACATCAAGGTTCGTATACTGTGGTGAATTATCAAGTATTTCCTGAAGGCTGTCTGGAGTGCAGACAAATTCGAAGAATGCCTTAACGAGATCCTCGTGCTCTGTGCCCTTATATCCAAACATTGTAGGGCCTGCAGGGTTTGTAGGATACGTATCATTGTCACCAAGCGGGATAAGGAACATTCCGAATTCGTCAGTCGTTCCTGTATCTTCCTGGATCTGTTTGATATAACTGCTGTTGGCCATTGCCATAGCACAGGTCCTGTCACCGAACTCATTGCTCAGATTTGTTGAATCAGTTCCGATCCAGTCCTCACCGAGATATCCCTTGTCTGAAAGCTCCTTATACTCATTCAGTACTTCAATCATTTTTTCATTGTCAGCAAATGTAGCTGTGTTATTATTCAGAGCATCATAGAGACCAGGCTGATCTTCCTCGTAAACTCCGCCGATCTGGAAGAATGAGAGCTGATGCTGCCATCCGTCAGCGCCAGGCACGAACCATGGTGTTATGCCTTCTGCTGAAATCTTCTCACATACACTGAGGAACTCGTCGTATGTGGTCGGCACTTCAAGACCCAGCTCATCAAACATAGTCTTGTTGTATACCATTACATACTCAGGTGAGTTGTGCCATATCTGAAGTCCGTAAAGCTTATCTCCCGACATACATGAAGCCTGTCTCGCTTCAGGCATGACATTCTGCCAATCTGCACCGGTGAAATCAATGCAGTAATTTTCAGGATCGACAATTACTGAATCGATCGCAAACGGATTACTCTGGATCCAGAAAATGTCAGGGCAAGTTCCATTGGCAAGATCACTCTGGAGAATGTCGCTGTACTGATCTGCAGGTATAGTCTGTAGATCGACTGTGCATCCATATGTATCCTCGAATCTTGATATTGTCGCATCATAACGGTTGTCCATCCAGCCTGCAGAAACAAGTATGCTGAGTTCCTGGCCCTCGAACTGCCCGTTGTTTTCGACCTCGTTTATCACAATGTTGCCATCTGTTGAAGCTGCTGTTGTTGCTGCCGCTGCCGCTTCACTCGTTGCTTCTGTCGCAGCTTCTGTTGTTGCTGCTTCGCTTGTTGCAGCCGCTGCAGGTGCTGCTGATGTAGCTGCTGTGTCTGTCGCTGCATTGCTGCTCCCGCACCCTGCTACCAGTGATGCTGTCATTGCTGTTACAAGTAATGCTGATACTGTCTTTTTGTTCATTCTCATAGCCTCCCTTTATTTGATCATGTGTTCATTTCGTTGACACAATAACAAACACGCTTTATGTGATAATGTTATCAAACTGTGCAAGCTTGTGCTATGCACAAAGCCGCCCACAGTTTTGTACTTTTTTACCAATAGCTGTACCGGCATGTGCAAAATCGATGGTGGTTTTGAGTAAAATGTCACAAGCAGCCTGCCATCTGATTGTGATTATTTACAATGAATGCTACAATCTTAACGAAATAGCAGGTAATATTTCCTACTGAAGTGGTCGGATATACCTGCTTCCCGTGCCCGTGAAAGTGACTCTGAATATGAGAATTGAAAGATCTTCCGACAAAACAAAAGCCCCGAAAAAACTGCAAAGTGTGCTTTTCTCATATTATCTGATCATACCAATAATAGTCATGATCACCTTCTCTGTGTTCTTCTACAGATATGTTTCAAATATACTCATAGCCCGTGAGGAAAACTCCCTCAGGACACTCAACACATCAATTTCTGACAGGATAGACGCTACCATCACTGATCTTGACTACACTTCTGCCAACATTAATTATGCAATCAGACGTAGTGACATTCTGACAGACTCCTTCAACATCGATGTTTCCCGTGTGAACATTGATACACTGGCGGATCTCACAGTTGCGATAAACGGGACAGACCTCAAGGCAGATCAGATAAACCTGTATGACCTCAGCGGCAATACCGTCCGTATCGGAATGCTGAATAAAAGTGATTCAATAAATCCTGATACGCTTTCATGGCGTGATGACGCATTAGCCCTTAATGGGAGTAAGTACATAACTGTTCCGTATGAGACGAACCGTTATTCAGTAGGATTAGGCTACAGCAAATGGTATATCTCCGTCTGCCGGACTGCGACAAAACGCATGGGCAAAAATACGGGTTACATAGAAGTCGTAAAACGCTGTTCAAAGGTTTTCGAACCTGTTACCAACTATATAAGATCTGCGGATTCACCGGCAGATTTCTATATTTTCAATAAAGATGGTGAACTGATATATCCATATGACATCAGCGATGAAGAAAAGAAGTCCTGTCAGTGTTATTCATCACTGATAGATGCAGACAATGAAAAGAGCGTATCAGACCCGGTCACCGGCAAAAAGATAAGATTTGCACGTAATACTTCAGGCTACAGTGGTTGGACATATCTTGCGGTGCAGCAGGACAGCGTCATTCTTAAGCCTGTTGTAAATCTTATTACAATGCTTGTCATTCTTATGCTCATCCTGATCCTGTTTATCGTCTTTCTTTCATACTCACTCTCAAGTAGCATGATAAAGCCGGTAAAACATCTTAAGCACATTATCCAGCGGCTGGGAGTAGATAATCTAGGTCAGGAGAAAACTGATAATTACAATCCCGCATATCTGGAACTGGGCGAGCTCTATCAGGAATTTCAGAAGATGAGCGAATCTCTTAGCAC
>JAAZDA010000466.1 GCA_012512995.1 Clostridiales bacterium
CACCCGTGAACCTTCCGGACAGGATCCGTGCAGCCTTTTCCGTTCGTAGGCCTGATATAGAATGATTCAAATTCGCTGTCGTTTCTATTGGCGCGGAACACAATTCCGATAAACCCTCTGGCATAATCCGGAGCGTCCGGAAGAAGCCTGCCGCATACATCCACTTCGATCACACCGTTATGGAATTCAATTCCGCTTACTTTTAAATATGTGTTTTCATCAGGGAACTGCTTGTCAGTTTTAATAACTTCAACGGTCCCGCCTTCTTCATAATTTGCTTCTGTATGTACTTCTGTGAAATTCTCTTTTTTGATATCGATCCTAGTCATCTGTCTTTTCCCTCTTTCCTCGGTCTCAGTAAACCGTTTTCCTCACTCGCCCAGCACTGCGGGTCGTCTGCGTAGAAATCACCGTTTGTCCAGCGGGCAACGGCCGGGCATCCCGGCAAACCGGAATTGTACAAGTTTTTTTGAAAAATAATATCATTTATCACTTTCAAGTATTGTATGATAGTCGTTCACAATTCTTTCCATTGTTATAGACTTCATACTGGATATTAGATTTTCTTTCAGTGTGTCATATGTTCGATCAAGCACATCTCTGATATTCCTTCCAACTGGACAGAAAGGAGATGGAGCAGGATGGACACTTATCATTTTATCAATCGCCTTCGGATCTACCGCCGCACAAATACGGTTCAGAGAAATATCCTGAATGGGAACTGCAAGCGTCGCTCCACCTATTCCAAACTTTACATCTATGATTCCATCTTTTTTCATTGCGCTAATGATGTTTCTGATGGTAACTGGATTGCATCCTGTAGAGAGCGCAAGCAATTCGCTTGTCACTTTGTTTTCTTTACCATATTCATTTATGAATATCAAGCAGTGAACCGCAATAGAGCATTTATTACTGATATGCATAATACAAATCCTCCACTCGTCATTTTACCATGTGAGTTTAACGGTGTAAATATTGACACTACACCGAGCTACAGTTATAATACAACATATGATGTAGTTTTATTTTTTACATCAAAGGAGGAACCAGCATGAAATGCTATCAGATTGTTTTTAGCCCGACCGGTGGAACAGAAAGAGTTGCAAGAGCAATTACGCAAAACTGGTCTCAGGTTGACACCATTGATCTGTCTGCTCCGGATACCAAGTATGCAGAGATTTGTTTTGAGAGTGAAGCTCTCGTAATGATTGCAATGCCATCTTTTGGTGGTGTTGCACCGCAGCTTGCTTTGAATCGACTTGCGATGATAAAAGGAAACGGAGCAAAATGCGTGATTGCTGCAGTTTATGGAAATCGTGCTTATGAGGACACCCTCGCCCAGATGGAGGATTATGCCCAAAACGCTGGGTTCCAGGTGATTGCCGCCATCTCCGCAGTAGCGGAACATTCCATCATACACGAGTATGCAGCCGGAAGGCCTAATTTGGATGATTGCAAAGAACTTGCGGAATTTGGTAATCGGATTCTTGAAAAAGCCACTTCCAGCAAATTATCCAAACCTTCTGTTCCCGGAAACAGGCCATACAAAAAAGCCGGAACCGGAATGGTTCCAAAAGCCGATTCCAGTTGTACCTCCTGTGGTTTGTGCGCACAGAAATGTCCCGCAGGCGCTATCTCCGCAAACACGCCCGGAACTACTGACAAAAGCAAATGCATATCCTGCATGCGATGCGTGTCTATATGTCCGGTTCAGGCCAGAAAGGTCAGCAGTCTCATGACCACTATTGCTGCAGCAGCAATAAAAAAGGCCTGCTCCGTTGAAAAAGCAAACGAATTGTTTATATAAAGCAGTTTCCGATTATTTCAATCCCTCCCGACCTGTTTTGATTGGGAGGGATAGTTTATACATTGCATTTTCACAAATTCCGATTAGTATATCTTGCCGGCTCCATATTATTATATAACAGGATAAGATACAAGAGCAGCCACAGCAGTGCAAACTACTGTAACTGTTCACTGCTATACGACCACCGCCCTATCTCTACCGGCTGTTTATTTCTTCATATCCTTCAAATCCCTCCTTGCTCGTTTCAGGACAAGAGTTACTGTGCGAGCAGTGTCTTTGTAATACAAAGCCAGTTTTCGCTCGTTGGGGAAGCTCCCCAATCCCCTTGAACATCTCCTGCGGAGATGGTTGCGCGTTCCTCCGTAACACTAAAAAATACGCATCGGTAGATGCGATACGGATCACTTATGTTTATGCAGAAACTCATTCAATTCCGCTGTCATTGCTGCTGAGAAGGCTTTCTTCAAGGTCAATAGCAACCTGCTTTGTAGGTTCTTTTTCCATATTCTCTACACCTCCCATTCATTTTATTTGTTTCCTGTCTTTGCTTTCAACGTTCTCTCCCTGCTCTTTGAGGAGCATCTCCACATTTCTTCTCGCATTGGCAAGATTCCTCATCCGTTCTCGCTCCGCGCGGTACTGGGCATACTCCGCATTCTTTTCCCTGGCAAGACGGTTGAACTCCTCATTCAGCTCCGCAACTCTTGGAATCTTCTTAAGTCCCGGCTGATCAAAGGCATCCTTCGCTGCCTTGTGCAG
>JAAZDA010000036.1 GCA_012512995.1 Clostridiales bacterium
ACCTTCCATCTGAATGCAGGACGGCACTTTTATATCGTCCCATCCGCTGCAGTCAAAACTACTCTTTTCGAAGTCCTTTGGCGCGCTCTCATAATTTCGCGCATATGAAAACTTCCAGATTCCATCGAGATCCATGCGGTAACTGCTACGCCCTTTTGCTTCCTCTTCCCAGGCTTTATAGCAGACATGATCCGAGTGCGCATCAAGCCGCATATCGGCAAAATACGCCGGACTCGCCACCTTCGAATAATCAAATTTATGCATAACTTTCCACTCTCCTAATTTAATAGCCCAGAGCTTGGTGCTTTTCCAAGCTCGTATGCGACTGTTCCTACGGATCAGTCGCATTACCAACCGACGGTAATTCTGCCCAGAGGTTGGTGCTTTTCCCAACCTCTTATGCGAAGCTCTGCTTCGCATTACCAACCGGGTGCTGCTGTTATGTGGAATTTGAGCAGCCCGCTTTCATAATTCTCCGGGTTTTTCTTCCATTGATACGGTGTGACACCGATCAGTTTTCTGAAATTTCTGTTGAATGTCGAAGCAGTAGTGAATCCACAGTGCAATGATATGTCGCTCATTGAATCGTTTGTTTTCTTCATAAGCTCGCAGGCCATTCTGATACGCACCATGTTCACATAGTCTACAGGTGTCATTCCCATGTACTCCGCAAACAGTCTTCTGAAATGTGTCTCACTCATACAGCAGAGTTCCGCAAGTTTTTCTATCTTCATTTGTTCCGCATATTTCACACCGACATAATCAAGTGCGGGTCTTATCGCAGCAACGCCTTCTCTGTTGACCGTAAAAACATGTTTTACCTCGCTGCTGTCTCTGTTCCCGATGATTCTTGCAATTTCAAATATCAATGACTTCAGGAGATTGTCGACCGCCTCTATATAGTAATCGCGCTTGTAACGCATCTCTTCCATTATTGCAATGGTTATTGAAGTGAGCTGTGGAAACCGGCCCTGTTTCCCGAATATTGCGTCACGCTGAACAATCTCCAGCAGCTGGCTGCGGTTATAATCAATGTCAGGATATACTTCACGCAGCATCTCTTCCGGATCAAGGAACAGGTATTCCCATGAGCTTGTAGTACCCACTTCACTGTTAGTCGAGTGAGGATAATTTCTGGGAATAACACTTATCATTCCGCTTTCATATGGAAGGCAGCGATCATTAAGAACAAGAATACCGTTACCCTGTCTGCAGTAACCGATTTCCATCAGATTGTGAAAATGGAGATAATCAATCCCGTTACCATACTCCCTCACCCAGCTCTGTCCGAGCAAAGCAAGGCAGTGCTCCTTCTGGGGCGGGTCATAATACCTGAATTGCATGGATGGTTTTTTCCTGCTGGCCATGGTAGCCTCCCTGACTGAGCACTATTCGCAGACCGCCCAACGCAAAATGTAATGCCTTTGTGTGCGATACTCAGCTTAGTTTTTAAAAAGCCCGGGGCATAACACCCCGGGCCGATCAATTCTGTCTGACGTTACTTGACGGAACCGGTGATGCCTTCTGCAAACTGCTTCTGAAGTACAAAGAACACAATCATTGTAGGAACTGAGCAGAACAAAACACCCATCATCAGCACGCCGTAATCTACTTTATAACCATTTGCCAGATTTGCTATCAACATAGGCATCGTCTGTGCACGGTTATCTGTCATGACTACCTTCGGCCACAGATATGCGTTCCATGCGTTCATGAAACTGATAACAGCGGCTGCTGCATAAGTAGACTTCATGACCGGTACATACATTCTGTAGAAGATCTGAAACTCGTTGAGTCCATCAATTCTGGCAGCTTCCATGATGTCTATGGGGAAGTTCCTCGAGTTTTGACGGAACATCATTATCATGAATGGTGTAG
>JAAZDA010000467.1 GCA_012512995.1 Clostridiales bacterium
CGTCATCCGAAGATATAGAATCACTCCTTAGGCGTGGCGGTTGCCCAGTGACAGTGCGAGATATCGGACTTGATGACAGCATAATAAAGCCGACACTTGAACTGTCTCCCTATGTAAGGAACAGACTCAGCTTCAACAGACTGAGCAAGATGATAGAGACAAACTGAAGCCATAAAAGGCCGCGGTATCAGGCGGCCTTTTATTTTTTGCCGTGATTAAACCGAAAACCCAACAAACAAAGTATAATGGTGACTAAAGGCGGAAAACAAATGGATAACAGATCGGATATCTTAAGAAACATCAAACTGTTTGTACTTGATATGGATGGTACTTTTTATATCAGTAATGAAATAATAAATGGTTCACTTGACTTTCTGAAGAGAGTCAGGGATGTTGGTAAGGAATATTTATTTTTCACTAATAATTCTTCAAAGACGAGCGATGACTACATTAAGAAACTTGCCGGAATGAATTGCCAGATAACAGAAAAAGAGATAATGACATCAGGCGATGTCACGATTGAATATCTCAGGCACAACTATCGTGGAAAGCGCGTTTATCTTATGGGAACAAGGACGCTTCAGAAATCGTTCCGAGATGCCGGAATCTGCCTGGCTGAAGATGAGCCTGATGTCGTTGTTGCGGCTTTCGATACTGCGCTCACGTACGAGAAATTGACAAAAACATGCGATTTTGTGCGAAATGGAGCCGTTTTCCTCGCAACTCACCTCGATATAAACTGCCCGGTATCCGGTGGGTTCATTCCGGATTGTGGTTCGATGTGTGCGGCAATAACGCTTTCGACTGGGGTAAAACCAAAATACCTTGGAAAGCCCTACAGGGAAACACTGGATATGATACTGGCAAGGACAGGGTATAAGAAAGAGCAGGTAGCATTTATTGGTGACAGAATCTATACGGATGTTGCAACAGGAGTGAATAACGGTGCAGCAGGATTATTGGTGCTTACAGGAGAATGCCAGATGAAAGATGTGGAGAAATCAGATGTGAAGCCGACTGCAATCTTCGAATCTCTTGGTGAAATGTGCGAGTTTTTGTGAAAGAGAAGATTTAGATAAGGAGTCCATCAGTGCTCGGAATTCAAGAGTATTAGCACAAGGAGATATCGTGGAAAACCAGGCGCACAAGAGGCGCGTTCATTACAGCGGGACGCACCCAAAAAATTATGATGAGAAATATAAAGAACTTGATCCGGAACGATACAAGGATACTGTCGAAAAAGTCATAAGCAAGGGCAGTACCCCGGCAGGTATGCATATTTCCATATGCGTGGATGAGATCCTGTCATTCCTGCAGATCAGACCCGGGCAGAAAGGCCTTGACGCCACGCTCGGATACGGCGGACACACATCAAGGATGCTGGAGAAACTTGATGGCAGAGGGCATATCTATGCTCTTGATGTTGACCCTATCGAGATCGTAAAGACTAAGAAACGCATTCGCGATATGGGATACGGAGCGGATGTTTTCACGGCAAAACAAATGAATTTTGCCGATATCGGCAAACTGGTGGAAGAGACTGGACCGTTCGATTTTGTTTTGGCGGATCTGGGAGTTTCGTCGATGCAGATAGATAATCCTGAGCGCGGTTTTACATACAAGCACGAGGGACCGCTTGATCTGCGCATGGATCCCGAACGCGGGCAATCTGCGGCAGAGCGGCTGAAAGAGCTGGATCAGGACGAGATAGAGTGGATGCTTCGCGAGAATTCAGATGAACCATATGCCAGGGAGATCTCGAAAGAAATCACAAAGGTCTACAGGGCAAAGCAGAAGATAGAGACAACGACGAATCTGTACAATGTCGTGGATTCGGCGCTTGCTTTTCTGCCTTCGGCGGAAAGGAAAGATGCGGTAAAGAAGTCTTGTGCGCGGACATTTCAGGCACTTCGGATAGATGTTAACAGTGAATTTGAGGCACTGGAAGCGTTCCTTGATAAACTGCCGGATGCGCTTGCTGCCGGCGGACGAGTTGCCATCCTGACATTTCACTCCGGAGAAGACAGACTGGTCAAGAAATCATTCAAATCGTTTCAAAAAGACGGCATCTACAGTGAGATCTCCACGGATGTGATCAGGCCATCAGCACAGGAATGCGGGGAGAATCCGCGCGCTCGCTCCGCCAAATTGCGTTGGGCTATCAGGGCAGAGGGGAACTGACAGAAATCTGCAATTCAGATCAGAAGAATATGCGCGAAGCATGCTTTCAATATATGGATATTACGATATAATCAATGGGAAAAAAGAAAATTATGTAGTTGTTGGCGATGGAAAAGCCAGGTATAGATATGGAATATGTTTTGAGCAGGTCTTCTC
>JAAZDA010000037.1 GCA_012512995.1 Clostridiales bacterium
GCATGGATGAGACCGAGAAGATAAGGATACGAAAACTTGGTGATTATGTTGATTCATATCCTTCAATAGATGTTTACACAAAGCCTGGACCAGTCGAAAACTCATACATTTGTTTTGTCGTTACAAAAGTCAGATTTGCGGATTTTGATGCCGAGATCCCCGGCATGCAGACAATGTACGTATGCACTGATGAAAACGGGAGCCTCTACATCAATGAAGATGAATCAAGCAGTGACGTAACTGATTTTATCAAGCAGGCGTCACTTACAGATGATGTTGTAGATCTTAATAACAAAGTAACATCTGATTACAATGACCTTCTGGCTGACAACGAAGAACTCAGCAGTTTTCTTGATCAGTTAAGCTCGGAGATCGAAGTGTCCATAGGTGAGGCACTTGCTGATGCCAGAGCTGATGAATCCGATTCATCCAGTGAAGCTTCAGGCGAGAGTTCAACAGATACCGGTTCTTCAAGTGACGGGAGCAGTGCTGATGATTCATCAGCTTCATCGGGATCATCCGCTACTGTGGCAGTTGCAAAAGAGAGCGTTGCGGTCCGGAAAACGGCAAGCACTGATGGTGAACAGGTGGGCTCGGTCTATCAGGGAGACGAGCTTGATATAGTTGAGAACATGTCAAACGGCTGGCTCAAGGTCAAGTATGACGGTGAAACAGCGTATGTTAAGGCGGAGTTTTTCGATCTGAGAAAGGAGTAGTATGTTTGGAAAAATTGATATGGCAATAATGGGTACCGGCAACATAGCTTCTACTATGGCCAAAACGATCAAACATGTTTCAGAAGTAAGCATGTATGCTGTCGCATCGAGAAATCAGGACCGGGCAACTCAATTTGCAAAGGATTATGGATTTAAAAAGGCGTACGGATCATACGAAGAAATGCTCAACGATAAAAAAGTCAATCTTGTTTACATCGCAACTCCGATTTCAGAGCATTATGAAAACATGATCGACTGCATAGAGCATGGCAAGAATGTGCTCTGTGAGAAATCATTTACTCTTAATGAAGAACAGGCTAAAAAGGTCTTTGCGCTTGCAGCAGATAAAAATGTCCTCGTTACTGAAGCAATCTGGGTACGTTATATGCCTATGCTGGCGCAGATCCAGGAAGTCCTTGCGAGTAATGTAATCGGGGAGCCAGCTATGCTGACAGCAAATCTTGCTTATAACATTAAGCAGATAAAGAGGATGACTGATCCGAAACTTGGTGGAGGATCTCTCCTCGATGTAGGCGTATATCCGATCAACTTTGCATCCATGATGTTCGGTGATGATATTGTGAATATCGATGCCTGCTGCACATATACATCAACAGGTGTAGATGAGTCTGACAGTATCACATTCAGATACCGTGACGGTAAAATGGCTGTGCTTACCTGCTCTATGGATGGTATTTCTGACAGACAGGGTATTATTTACGGCAGCAAGGGCTACATGATAATCGAGAATATAAACAATTTTGAAACTTTGAGCGTATTCAACAGTGCTAACGAAAAGACGGCTCAGTACAAGAGACCGAGGCAGAAGACAGGCTATGAATATGAGGTGATTGATGCAGTTAAAGCTATTAAGTCGGGCTGGCTCGAGTGCCCGGCAATGCCTCATGTCAAAACTCTCACGATCATGCACGAAATGGATGAGATCAGAAAGATCCTGAATGTAAAATTCCCGCAGGAAGAAGCACCCGAGATAACAGAGCCGATCCTGAACGTGGCACCGGAGAAGATCGAAGCTCCGGCAGAGACGCCTGTCGAGGCAGAGCCCGAAATTGTTGAGTCACACGTTGAAGAAGCAACTACAGCGGTTGTTGAAACACCTGCTGAAACAACGGAAGAAAATGAGGAGCCGGCAGAAAACAATTGACAGACTCTAAGAGCAAGAATAATAAGTTCACCAGCTGTGACTACTGCGCCAATTATGAATATGACGATGATGACGGGTCTTATTCATGCATGGCTGATATGGATGAAGATGAGTTTTACAGGCTGCTCGCTCAGCCTGGTTACAGCTGTCCTTTTTACAGGAACAATGATGAGTACGAAGTCGTAAAGCATCAGATGTGATCATAAGGAGCGTATTCGTTTGGGTGGAAAGAAAGTTGTCGTCGGAATGTCGGGAGGTGTCGATTCCTCAGTAGCGGCACTGCTGCTTAAAGAGCAGGGCTATGACGTGATCGGCGTGACGATGCAGATCTGGAATAACAGCGACACAGAAGCAATTGAACGTGAGGGCGGATGCTGCGGTCAGAGCGCGGTGGATGACGCTGCAAGAGTGGCAGAAGTTCTCGGGATCCCGCACTATGTTATGGATTTCAGAGATATTTTTGAGAAGAAGGTAATCGACTATTTTGTCGGGGATTATATTCACGGCAGGACGCCAAATCCCTGTATAGCATGCAACCGCTATGTGAAGTGGGAAGCGCTTCTTACAAAATCTCTCGAAATAGGAGCTGACTTTATTGCGACCGGACATTACGCAAGGATTGAACTTCTTCCGAACGGCAGATATGCAATAAGAAATTCTGTCACAGCTGCCAAAGATCAGACATACGCACTTTACGCACTGACACAGTTCCAGCTTTCACACACGCTTATGCCTGTTGGCGATTACCATAAGGATGAGATACGCAAAATGGCGGATGAGGCAGGACTCCCTGTGGCTCATAAACCTGACAGCCAGGAAATTTGTTTTGTCTCCGACAACGATTATTCATCTTTTATAGAAAAGAACGCAGGCGACAGAATTCCGCCTGAAGGGCGATTTGTATCGGAGGATGGAAGAGATCTCGGTCCTAACAAGGGCATAATACATTACACTATCGGGCAGAGGAAACACCTGGGCCTCTCTATGGGGCATCCGGTATTCGTGACTGATGTGAATGCTGAGAACAATTCTGTAGTGATCGGCGAGAACGAGGATGTATTTGGTGACAGGCTGACATGCAGCGATATTTGCTACATGGCCGCTGATAAGAATGACAGTATATTTGAGATCGGCAAAACATTTGAGGCCGTAGGGAAGATCAGATATGCCCATCGCGGCGCGCCCTGCACAGTGACGAGAATTGCTGATGACAGAC
>JAAZDA010000468.1 GCA_012512995.1 Clostridiales bacterium
GTTCCATAGTATTCGCGTTCTTTATAAGCCAGTTCGCGACATTTATAAGATTCATCTCGCCCAGGGGTGCTGAAGTCGATGTGATCTCACGTCAGATAGCGAATGCCCACACCTTCTTCAATGTTACATGTACCCTCGTGTGGCTCCCTCTGATCCCCATAATGGTGAAGATCGTCAAATTCCTTATTCCTGAGGCAAAACCTTCGGCTGTCTCAACACATGCCATAAGAACAACGTTTCTCGACGATCGCATGCTGAACCAGCCCACAGCCGCACTGTTCCTTGTTTCAGAGGAGATCGAGCATCTTTCCGGGAGCATAATTCTCCTCATTGAGAAGATGAGTTTTGCCCTCACCGGGAAAGCGGCCCTTCCTGCTAAAAAGATCACGGACGGTAAAAAGGCATCACGGCTTTCGATTAAGGCGGCCGCAAAAGCACAGAATAAATCACAATCAACGGACGGGTTCTCTGAAACTTCAACTTCTTTTGACCAATTATATTCAGAGTGCAAATTCATACAGACGAGTATAATAAATTACATATCGGAAATGTTTTCCAGCGGTTCTCTGTCGCAGGAACAATCAGAGGAAGCCTCCGGGCTCCTGGCTGTCATCAATGACATGGACAGACTTACTGACAGGTGCCATGACATAGTAAGCTCCGCGGCTTCAGTAGCACAGAACGGCAAAACATTTTCATCCGATGCTCAGGATGAACTAAATGAATGCATGCAGGCCGCCGAGAAGATGTTCCGCTATTCTTTCTCCATGCTGCATAATAATTCCATCGGAGATCCGTCCAAGATCGCGAAGGCAAGAAAGAAGATGCGCCGCTCTGTGCGTCAGTTCAGCAAGGCTCATCTCGCCAGAGTCAGAGCCGGCAAATGCTCTGAGAGCATGACAAAGATATATTCCGAAATGCTATATAATCTCGATCGTATCGGAGATAACTGCGTCGGCATTTTTGAAGAAGCACTCGATAATGTAAAACTCATAGATAAGGAGAGCATGGGGATATCATGATAAGCTATGTTGAAGATGATGATAATATAAGAGATCTCGTGATATACACACTTAACAGCACAGGACTTACGGCCAAAGGCTACGACAGCGGCAAAAGCTTCAGGGAATCTCTGAAAACTGAAAAGCCCGACCTCATTCTCCTTGATATCATGCTGTCCGGTGAGGATGGAATAGCGCTCCTTAAGAGCCTGCGCGCTGATCCCGAAACAGCCGGCATACCCATTATCATGGCGACCGCCAGGGGCTCTGAGTATGATAAGGTACGCGCCCTCGATCTCGGTGCAGATGACTACATAACAAAGCCATACGCCATGATGGAACTTGTTTCGCGCGTAAAGGCCGTGCTCAGAAGATCCGGCAAAACTGCAGCGTCCGGCACTTCCATGAATGATGGTTCACCCTCATCCGGCACCGGTCACAGTGCGACCCCGGATGAACTTCTCCACTATGGTCCGATCTTCATGAACACAAAGAAACATGAAGTCACTGTCAACAACAGGGAAATAGAACTCACTTTGAAAGAGTATGAGTTTCTTAAGAAGCTTCTTCTCAACCCTGAAAATGTCCTCTCAAGAGATCAGATCCTCGAAGA
>JAAZDA010000469.1 GCA_012512995.1 Clostridiales bacterium
AAATATATATGCATCATATTCTGACGGGAATCATAGAGTCAGTTTTGACAGAGTGGTAGAGACAATGCGAAAGACAGGACATGATTTGCCGAGTCTGTACAGGGAGACAGCAGAGGGCGGTCTTGCATACGAAATGAACAAATGTTGAAATAATGGTAAAATACTTAGTTATCGGTAGCGGCCTGGCTGGACTTTATGCTGCTCATAAGGCTTCTGAAATGGGTAGTGTCCTTATTCTTACTAAACGCGGAATAAGAGACAGCAATTCTTATAATGCCCAGGGCGGTATTGCCGCAGTTACCACGATTGAAGATAATCCTGAAATTCATTTTACAGACACAGTTATTACCGGTCGTGGCCTGTGTGAAGATGATGCAGTTAAAATCCTTGTCAGTGAGGGGCCTGAGAGAATCCGTGAGATAATCGCTGAGGGGATGAAGTTCGATACGGAGAATGGAAAACTGTCACTCGGGCTTGAAGGCGGTCATCACAGACACAGGATACTCCATGCAGGAGGCGATTCAACCGGAAAGTTCATTACTGAATTTCTGATATCAAAGGTTGAGGCGGACGAGAATATATCCGTAAGAGAAAATATGTCTGTAATTGATTTTCTGGTCAAGGATGGAGTATGTTACGGAGTTCGTTGCTGGAATTAGACTGAGGATAAGGAGGAAATAATCTATGCTGAACATACCTTCCTGACGGCAGGAGGAACTTCGGCCATTTATACGAGGACTACAAATCCCGAAACGACAATTGGAGACGGCATTGCCATGGCCTACAATGCCGGATGTCGCATTAGAGATATGGAATTTATTCAGTTCCATCCTACTGCACTATATATCAAGGATTCACCGAAAGCATTCCTAATAAGCGAAGCAGTTAGAGGAGAAGGGGCATATCTGCTTGATAAAGATGGGAAAAGATTCATGCTGCCGATTCATGAGCTTGCTGAACTTGCCCCAAGGGATATTGTCGCACGCTCCATTTTTAAACAGATGGCACTTGATGACAGACCGTACGTCATACTCTCACTTAAACATCTGGATCCGGAAAAGATCGAAAGCAGATTTCCAACCATTCTCGCAAGATGCGCAGAGTATGGATATGACCTTACCGATCAGGTACCGATTGCTCCTGCTGCACATTATACGGTTGGTGGTGTGATTTCTGACCTTTATGGGCGCACTGATATTAAAAGGTTGTATGTATGCGGTGAAGCTGCTTCGACGGGTATTATGGGAGCAAATAGATTGGCATCCAATTCATTACTTGAATGCCTCGTATTTGCGAAAAGATCGATCGATGTATCAAAAGAATATGGCGACCTTAAGGATGTCCCTGAGTTTAAGCCATTGTATCATAAAGATCCGGCTGCAGCAGATGACTATTATGCTTTAAAGGCTCAGATAGCTCATACTATGAACAACTGCTCCGGAATCATTCGTTCTGAACTGCTTCTGTCCACCGGTTTGAACCTTGTAAAGACTCTGTTAAAAGGAATGGGTTCTGAAAAGAATGAATATTATGATGAAGCATCACGCAAATTGCTGAATGTTGTCTATCTGATTATGACAGGAGCGCGTTTCCGCAGAGAGAGTCGCGGAGGGCACTACAGGGAAGACTATCCTACTCTAAAAGAAGAATTTGCACTTCATACAATACAACAGTCAGGGAAAAAACTGACAACTATGCCGGTTAATGAGAAACAAAACTTTTGAATTATGTCACAATCTGATAATAATCGTATCAACTATTTGATTGATAAGATAATAAATTTGGCCATAGAGGAAGATATCAATACGGGAGACATCACTACGTCATCCATTATTCCGCAATCGGCAAAAGCTGTAGCCACAATGACTGCAAAGGCAGATGGCGTTATTTCCGGAATTGAAATAGTGGAGAAAGTATTTCGTAAATTTCAGAATGACATCCGGTTCACTCCTTTTGTTTCGAATGGATCGTTTGTCCGAAAAGGAGATGCTATTCTAAAGATAGAAGGCAGTTATCCGGCACTCCTGACAGGAGAAAGAACTGCTTTGAATTTCTTTCAGAGAATGTCAGGCATTGCGACAGAAACAGCTAAATATGTTGCCTGCCTTGAAGGTACTCATACCAAGTTGCTTGATACACGCAAAACGGCTCCCGGAATGCGTATTACTGATAAGATGGCTGTAAAAGATGGCGGAGGAACCAATCACAGGATGGGCTTGTATGATCTGGTGATGATCAAGGACAATCACCGCGAAATGGCCGCGATGGAAGGCACCGGCGGCATCGCCCGCTCGGTCGAACGCGCCCGGAAGATGTATCCGGGGCTGGAGATTGAAGTGGAGGCCGATT
>JAAZDA010000470.1 GCA_012512995.1 Clostridiales bacterium
ATGCGATTGATACAATCACCAGCAAGCTTGACCTCATCGAAGCATGCCATCTGAATAACACCCCGTCCATTCACAGCCTTGGCATGGGAAACAGACTTGATCCTTCAAGTGTCAAAACAGCATTGCTTGATAAAACAAGCGGAGATCCATTGGCTCGGTGCATGCGTTCAGCGGCAAGGAAAAGAAAAATAGACTATCCGATACATGTGCTGTTCTCTGATGAAACACCGCATGTACAGAATCAGATTGTGGATCCTGAAGGTGCTACCCGCAAAGAACAGATCCCTCCGGCAAGCTGCATATTTGTACCGGCAGCGGCGGGACTTCTTGCGGCTAGCGTCTGTGTTCGATATATTCTGAAAGGAACCTTTGAATGAAAACAACAACTGCAAAAATCCGCAGCACCATTATTTCTGTATATGCATTATACGGATGCATAGCCAGCTGCACATATGGCTTGATCCGCATTATACCGGCATTCTGGGAAAATGGTCTGCTGTATGAGGATCAGGTTTCGATTGCCATTATGATGGCTCTTATATTCATAGGTTTTCTGATTGCGGCATTCATTAGAAATTCGAACATCCAGTCGCAGATCCGCTTTAAGGAATATGCAGTGCATTCTTCTTTGAATCGGGATCATATAGAAGAGATAGGACGCAGCAATATCTATGCGGGTGATAACTGGCTTGGATATGCGCAGGGAGTAGAATACCGCTTCTGGCATCGCAGTGAAATACAAAGCATTGAATATGCGTTTCCGCCAATTGAAGGAAAGAAACAGGTAAAATTAAAGCTTGTCACTAAGGACAAGCGGACAGTCTTTCTTATCTATGCAATAGATGCAGACATGGATCTGCTGTCTGAACTGCGCAGCTGGCTGTATAAGGGTGAAAGCTATGCTGAGCAGATGAGCATGGCGCTGGATGAACCGCAGGAAAA
Source organism: Clostridiales bacterium (assembly GCA_012512995.1). GTDB lineage: Bacteria > Bacillota > Clostridia > Lachnospirales > Lachnospiraceae > CAG-791. Next base: position 943 of record JAAZDA010000470.1, read on the forward strand.
GACTGAAGCAGTACCCACGCAGACAAAAGGAGTCAGCCGTACATTCAAGATTGCGGCAGTGATACTGATAGCAGCTTTGATTCTGCTTCTGTTCTTTGTGATACTTATGTACATGAAGAACAGACACAGCATGCCCCAGCAGTCTAATGACGGATATTATCTGTATGTGATGTCAAAGATCCAGCCATACATAAATGGCTGATTGTGTATATTGACTTTGGGTCAGGATACATTATGATGGGTATACAAAAAATGGAGGTGTTCTCATGAGTGAATTCAATCGTGAAAATGTGTATACGGATGATCAGGATTCTCTGCGTTCGTACATAGTAAAAGTATTTACAAAGATGGGTATTGCAATGGCCATTACGGCAGCTGTTGCGTTTGTATGTTTTATGAATCTGTATGATGGAGGTTTCCTGTATAAAGCATTGGTACAGATGCCATTCCTGATGTGGATTGCAATGTTTGCACAGATTGGAGTATGCATTGCCTTTACAGCAGGCTTGCAGAAGATGCAGAAAAACACAGTAACGATACTGTTTTATGCCTATGCTGCATTGACAGGCATATCATTCAGTTTCCTGCCATTTGCATACGGAGTGGATACGGTATTTGAAGCATTTGCTTTTGCGGCAGTTATGTTCATCAGCTGCGCTGTCATTGGACACAACACAAAGGTAGATCTATCAAAATTCTCCGGTCTGATGTTTGGAGCATTGATCTCTCTTGTCTTAGCTTCTATTGTTGGCATGATATTCAATTTCAGCGGCTTTGCACTGATGATCAGCTATGTAGGCGTTATTCTGTTCCTTGTGCTTACTGCTTGGGATATGCAGAAAATCAAAGCATATTACTATCAGCTTGATGATTATAACGACATGAGATCAAAGATGGCCATCTACAGTGCATTCCAGCTGTATTTG
>JAAZDA010000471.1 GCA_012512995.1 Clostridiales bacterium
AAGGATTTGCCACTCTCTTTCCCTGTTTATTGTTATTACGGGAATGGATATTCTGCATATATGCTTGTTAGACTCAGACTTTTCAATACACTCCGGTTAGATATTAAATATGCGCGCGTGCATTATTTCAATGACACGCGCGTTGTATCCAATCAGTTAAAATTCAGTTTTGTGATGAATTACTGAGGTTTAATCTTGATCTTCATTCCCGGATATATCTTGGTATTTCTGGAGAATCCGTTAAGAGTCATAATATCATGTAAAGTTACACCGGAGAATTTATTTGAAATATCCCATAGGGTATCTCCCTTGCGGACGGTGTACATTACATAACCATTTGCGTTTACCGTCTTTGTCGCAGTTGAGGAGGTTGATGATGAAGATGATGATGATGAAGATGCAGAAGATGAGGACGGAGATGAGTTCCTGCCGTATACATAAAGTCTCTGCCCTACTCTTATGGTATTGCTCCTCAGGTTGTTCCATTTTTTAAGATTAGTGACTGTAGTGTGGTATTTTACAGCAAGGCCACCGAGAGTCTCACCGCTGCGGACTTTATGTACGATTCTTTCAGGAGAAGCATCCTCTTTGATTTTAGTGATGGCTACAGGATTGAAGTAAACGCTGTCTTTGTAGCCGTAAATCTCATTTTCTTTATCCACAAAGGCCATACTGTAATTGAATGGCAGATTCAGGATGTGGCCATTTTCTGTTGCAGGAATAATGTCGTGGAGATATTGAGGGTTTAAATCTCTTATCTGTTCGATAGGCATTCCGATTACCTCTGAAATTTGGCCGAAGTGAAGATTCTTTTTGACAATGAAAGTATCAATATGGGCCGGCATCTGTATCTTCGCAGGAATGATGTTGTGCTCAGGGTAATAAGTCAATGTATAAAGAGCTGCCACAAATGCAGGAACATAACCTCTTGTTTCTCTCGGCAGATATTCATATATTGTCCAGAAATCACGGCTGCCGCCTGATCGTCTGATGGCTTTGTTCACATTTCCTGCTCCGCAGTTGTATGATGCTATTGCCAGAAGCCAGTCTCCGAAAATATCGTATGAATCTCTCAGATAGCGTGCCGATGCCTTGCCTGATTCGATTGGATCAAATCTCTCGTCAATATATGAGGTCATTTCCAGACCGTATCTTTTTGCGGTCGTGTACATGAACTGCCACATTCCCTTGGCGTTGGCGCGGGAAACTGCTTTAGGATTTAGAGCCGATTCTATTACGGCTACAGCCTTGAGTTCCTGCGGAATGTTATAGTTATGGAATATTTCTTCGAATTTAGGAAGATAGTAGAAAGAAAGTCCTATGATATTGGCAATCTTCTGCGGCATCTTCTGAGTGTAATAAATTATATAGTTGCGGATTATACTATTGTAAGGGAGCTTGATAAAAGAATTCATCGCATTCAGCCTGTTGATATATACTGAATCCGGAATGTTCGAAAGGAGTGTTGTGTCTATAATTGTAACGATATCGTCTTCACCGGGGATGGCGGCATTGCGCATATACCA
>JAAZDA010000472.1 GCA_012512995.1 Clostridiales bacterium
AGTGCTCCGGCAGGAAGACCGAACATCATTACAGGGAAGAATCCTGTAATGTACATTCCGGTCACGCCCTTTACGCCTGTGCCTGCCCAGAAATTGCCAAGATCGTTGATTCCTGCTGTATCAAACCAGAAAACAGCATTGAGAGCATGGTGAAGTCCGAAAGGAATAAGTGCTCTGTTAAGCATTGCATAGATGCCAGCGCCCACTGCGCCAAGTCCTACGATAGCTGTTCCGAATGAAACAAGTCCGCCGTAGATTACAGGCCATATGAAATACAGTAATACTGAAACAAGGATAGATACAAGTGCCGTAACTATTGCTACGCACCTCTTCCCACTGAAGAAAGCAAGCCAGTCTGGAAGTTTTGTATCCTTGAATCTGTTATAGCAGCTTGAACCGATGATACCTGCGAGTATACCTATGAACGCATTCTGGATCTTTCCGAAAGCTGCAGGAACTTCTGCTGCATCAACACCCAGATACATGGCAACTGCATTTGTTGACAGCAGAGTCGTGATCATCAGCCATGAAACAAGGCCTGACAGAGCTGATGTGCCATCTCTGTCCTTTGCCATCCCAACAGAAATACCAATTGCAAACAAAATCGGTATCTGATCAATTATTGCCGATGCAGCCTTGATCATGAACGCCGCTATAATACTGTTTGCGCCCCATCCTGATGGGTCGATCCAATAACCGATACCGTAGAGGATACCAGCTGCCGGCAAGCAGGCAACAGGTAGCATAAGAGATTTACCAATCTTCTGAAGATACTTCATCATATCCCATGTTCTCCTTATAAGTTAGTTTTGTGATCTGATCTGAAACTACAGTTTTTCTTTCATGAACTGTTCCAATGCAGCTACTGCTTCTTTTTCATCGTCACCGGCAACAGTAAACTGAACGTTACTGCCCTTCTGAATTCCAAGTTTCATGAGCGCAATAAGTCTCTTTGCATCGGCTTCGCCATTCTCACACTTGAGTGTGATCGTACTTGTGAATCCGGAAGCCAGCTTGACCAGCAATCCCGCAGGTCTTGCATGAAGCCCGAGTTCATCGTTAATGACGTATGAAAACTGAACCATTCCAGCACCTCCTCTCCCCTTTTTACTCCAGTTCCCTTATGTGTTTCCTAAGTGACAATATCTTAGGCGCGGAAACTGAGAGATCATCTACCTCATTGTTTATAAAAAACTCTGTTAATTTCGGATCTGCTCCAAGTTCACCGCAGATGCCGACTTTCACATTCTTTTCATGCGCATTTCTGACCGTCATCTCAATAAGTCTCAAGACTGCCGGGCTATGCGTGTCCAAAAATTCGCTCATCTCAGGATTTTGTCTGTCCATGGCGAGCGTGTATTGTGTAAGATCATTTGTCCCGATACTGAAGAAATCGACTTTTTCTGCCAGAACATCGCTCATTACAGCGGCAGCGGGAGTTTCTATCATTATTCCCCTCTTCACTTCTCCATATCTGATTGATTTATCGCTTAGCTCTTTCTTTACCTCATCTGTTATCTGCAGAGCTCTCCCGACTTCGTTGGCTGATGTTATCATCGGGAACATCACTGATATTGTGCCGAATGCGCTGGCACGATATATTGCGCGCAACTGAGTTTTAAATATCTCCGGATTTTTCAGACAGATTCTTATTGCCCGCATTCCCATCGCCGGATTTTCTTCTTTACCGAGATTCAGATAATCAGCCTTTTTGTCAGCTCCTATATCGAGTGTCCTGATGATGACTTCTTTGCCGTTCATTAATTCAGCGGCCTTTTTATAGCTTTCAAACTGCTCTTCTTCTGATGGAAAATCTGCCTTTCCTATATAAAGAAATTCACTTCTGAAAAGGCCTATCCCGTCAGCTCCGGAATCAACGGCTCTTACGACATCCTGAATATTTCCGACATTGGCATAAAGCCCGATCTTCCTGCCGCTCCTGGTCACTGTACTTACTGTTTTCAATTCCTCCAGTGACTTTTTTTCATCATTGTATTTCTTAAGTTTTTCTTCATATTTTTCAAGAATTTCGTCTTCCGGATCGATCAGTACCATTCCCCCGTCACCGTCAACGATTCCCATGTGTCCGTTGAGCTTCGTGTCAGCCTCAATGCCTGTGTTCACAACTGCTGTAATGCCAATTGATCTTGCGAGAATCGCCGTGTGTGAGTTTACTGATCCTCCGCCTGTGACAAATGCCAGAACATTTGTCGTGTCCATCTGTATGGTCTCCCCCGGTGTCAGATCGTCCGCCATCAGGATTACCGGCTCATCTATAGTGTTCAGATTACAATCTGCATTTTCGAGGACACGTGCGATCCTGTCAGAAATATCAAGGAAATCTGCGCATCTCTGTTGCATGTACTCGTTGTCTTCCATGGCGGAGAAGAAATCAGCAAGATCTTTCCCTGCTTTCTTAACAGCAAACACTGCATTACTGTGTTGCCCTGTGATCTCATCCTTTACTGCATCCTCAAAATCAGGATCCAGCAACAGCATTTTCTGCATTGTAAAAATTTCCGCACTCTCTTTACCGGTCTTGGAATCAGCAAGTTCTTTCAGCCTTACAAGTTCATTAACGCTCTTATCCCTTGCTGTGATAAATCTTTCAAATTCTTTATCAGGATCATCCACCTTGTGTTCATCAACAGTGATCTGCTGATTTTTATACACAAGTATCTTCCCTATCGCAATTCCTTCTGCTGCGCTTTGTCCCTTTATCTCTTCCATAAGTCCCTTACCTTTTTACTTTATGAGAGTGAGCGCGTTATCGAGCGCCCTGACTTCGCCGCTGGTCTTGTTCATTTTGCTGTAATCTCCGCTGTTCATGATGATCATTGGCGTCACGACATCATATCCGTCACCACGCACAGCATCGAGATCTACTTCAACAAGCAGATCACCTTTCCTGACTTTCTGACCTTGTTTTGCATGTACTGAATAATGTTTGCCCTTCAGCTCAACAGTGTTGATTCCGATATGGACAAGGAGCTCAGCGCCGTCTTCACTGCTGATTGAATAAGCGTGTCCAGTCGGATACAGAGATTCCAGTGTTCCATCACATGGTGCGTAGAACTTTCCCTCAGACGGTCTTATTGCTATTCCATCGCCCAGGATTTTCTCCGCAAATGTCGGATCACTGACTTCTGTTATATCAATGATCTCTCCAGATACAGGAGCTCCGAGAATTATTCCCTCTACAGTTTTCTTGTTAACGAACTTATCAAACAGACCCATACTTGCTCCTCTTCAACTACATTTATTTATGAAATCCAGACGTCTGAATTTCATGACCATATAATTCTTCTCTTCGTTTGATACTGTTTTTCCAAACATATCATTTACATATTTCTCAATCTGTGTGCAGCACTCGTATTGTCTTGGATAATGATCTCTGATAAACTCGTACAATTGGTCATCTTCTGACTGGTACTGCTGATCAGCAATGACTCTGTATGCGAAATGTTTGAAGCTTGGAACCATCTCCTCAAATCCTCTGCGAGTTTCTTCATTGCTCATATCTATATCACGCTCGAGGATTGTCTGGATCTGTTTCACCATCTGTGTCAATCCATAAGCTACGCTCATCTTTGTATTGAGCTCCGCGCTGACTATATGCAGAGCTATTGATGCCGCCTCGTCTCTTCGCAGATTCTTCCCTGTCTCTCTCTTGATCAGCTCAACAGCTTTGAGTCCGATCCTGAACTCGTTAGGATAATAATTACTGACTTCCTCTGTCAGAATGTTCTCAAAATCCATTCCCTGGTCGTATCTTTCAAGAGCAAAATTAACGTGATCCGTAAGTGTCACATATATATTTCTGTTAAGCTCTACATTTAATTCTTTGGTAGCATCAGCTATGATCTCATCACAGATCTTAAGACACTCCGGCGGAACACTGGCAAGAATGTCCTTGAATTTTCCCATCTGCTCCTTTGTATCCATACGATAGATTTTCTCTATCCTTGAATCATCGACAGGATCTCCTGGGCGCCTGCCAAATCCGATTCCTCTTCCGCTTACAACAACTTCATTGTCTCCATCAAGTGAACTCACTATGTTGTTATTGATCACATGTTCAATAATCATTCAAAACCTCAAAACAAATTTCATAAAAACCTATAAAAAAAACCAAATTTTACAAAAAATGTAAAATTTGGTTTTGCCTGCATCGCAGTAACAATCCATTTATCGTCAATATACCATCTGATGCCGGTTCGGTTAAGCATATTTTTAGCAAAATTGAATAAATGTTTTAGATTTTTTTAATACTTTGCATCATCGCATAGTAAATATCACCAATCTCATGACAAACCAGTAAGTTACCGGAAATCTATACGAACTGATTTCTTCCCGCGTCATAATGAAAGCCTGCGCCTTCCATCAGCCTCATTATTTCGCTCTCATCCTCATCCATATCATCACAAAGTGCGGCGATGGACGAATAATCATTGCGAAGCTTTGTATTCAGATAACTGTATAAAATATTCGGATCAGTCGGAAGCATGATTTGTGTCACCTCACTTCGTATGCGAAAGGCAAAGCCTTTCGCATTAATTTCTTGTCATGAATACATGATTCGCGACCAGCGTATCCACATCAGCCCCTATGATATTGCTCGCCTTCTGCTTGTATGTGGCCGCCTGGGCGGTATCAATATATTTGTAAAAATCATACGCCATCTTGGGAGACCCATCTGTATTGCAGAGTCCCTGGATGATATTTGTGAGCATCTCTTTCTCGTTGTCTGTCTCGCGGTAAAGTATGAAGCCGTCTATGAACGGATTGTTTGCTGCCACCATATAGCCATATACAACTGAAGCCGCCTGAAGATCCTCGCCTTCAGCTGACGTAAAGCCTATCTCAGAGAGGCTTATACTGCGCACCGCGCCTGTCGGGCTGAGCATTGAAGCCTGCTGCATATAATCTGTGAGAACATTAAGATTTTCCATCGTGATATATGGAGTGCTCACGGTCTGATTTACATATATTGCCTGCTGCTGCCATGTATACGCATCAAAGAGCGGCGCGTTGTATGGATGGAAAGCAAGACCCCAGTCGATATTGCCTTCACGTGTAATGTAGTAATTGAACGAATCCAGAAAATCCTTCGAAAGGAAGCACCCCGGGTTCGATTTGCGTCCCCATTCCTGATCAAGAGGGATATAAACCTGCGCCGTGGAATTCATGCTCTTGATCCCGTTGTAAAAGATCCTGAACGCCTTATTATATGCACTCACGTTAAAATCAAGATCAGTGTTGCTCATGTAAAAACACTCTGAACGGGCATTGACTTCATTCCCGATAAGCCAGTTGTCTACCTGCCCGTGATCCTGCGTCCCGTTATAGCGCTGGCCAAGGAAAGCCGCGACGGCCTTAAGATGTTTTGCCCCGCCGCTCTCAGCGGTATTGAATGCATAGCACGGGCAATCCATTGAGAGTTTGTCACGTGACAGCGGATGTATGAGATCCGCGCCCTGACCCCCGAGCGAATTCAGGATCGTCAGATTTGTCTGAAATCCCTTATATGTAAACCACCAGATTATTGCATCCAGCTTGTATATCTCAGCAC
>JAAZDA010000473.1 GCA_012512995.1 Clostridiales bacterium
CGTTTCGCGGGTAATACGCTAATTCATACAATCCAGTAGATCTTTTCAGAGCATAAAGCACTCTGTAAACAATACCATCATGTGATTTCACGACTGCATTCAGCGCAATCTTTAATCTGACCTCAATACATGAGCGCTATGCTCCGAAGATATTTCTCCCACGCCGCGAACGCCGCTTCAGGGCTGTACACAGCTCTTACTCTCAGTGCGTTCCGTCCAAGTTTCTGCGCCAATGCTGGATCATTAATCACTTTCTTCATTGCCTCAGCCATGGCATCAGCATCACCGACAGGAACAAGTATACCATTTGGAGTCAGATTACCCTTGTCTTCCGGCAACGAAACATCCTGATAATTCTGTGAAGAATCGCCATGATCATTCGGTGACGGCTCCACTTTCTCCTCAGCCGTCGCACCTGTCTTCATCAAAACCTTCGGCCCGCCGCAGGGGCAGTCCGTGGAGATGCACGGAATTCCGAGTGCCATAGCCTCAATTAGTGCATTAGGCATCCCCTCTTTATCTGATGACAGTATGAAAAGTCCGGCTTTTCTGATCCTCTGCGGCACATCCGAAACCACGCCGCGGAAGAAGATCCGATCACACAGTTTTCCACGCGCGGCTTCCGCAGATAGATTTTCCCTCTCAGATCCATCCCCGTAGAATTCAAGAATATAATCTTCAGGTATCTCATCTGCGATCTTCTCAAAAGCCGTGACAACAAGGCTCTGGTGCTTATTCTTGTCAATCCTCCCGACCACCACTACTCGATGATCGCGCTCGCCTTCAAAAGGCTCTGTCATGAACTCAGGATTAAGCGGATTCGGCAGTACGACTGAGCGCCGTCTTATATCTTCCGGGAAGAAATTCACGCCATCCTGCGTCTGAAGTATCACGCCTGCTGCCGTAGGAAAAAGTTTTAACGCAAGTTTTCTCAGCTTCGGATCAGCGTATTCTCTGGCCGGATCGCTACGGACAGCCACCGCTACAGGTATTCCAAGATCCTTTGCCGTGCTGAGCGTCATAATATTGTTCTTGCCGAGGAATGAAAGAATGACATCCGGCTTTATTTCCGCCCAGATATCATGCAGCTTTTTCCACCTGCGCCTGAAATTGATCGGTCTGTAAAACCCGGGAACATGCGATTCTTCCTGCTTTGTAATATCAGATAATACTCTTGGGATCTCCTTTTCATGCAGCAAAACATATTCATTTTCCAGTTTGTACTGCGTGACGAGCGTGACCTTCCAGCCGGCCTCATAAAGATGGTCCGTGAGATTCGCGGCCACCCTCTGAGCTCCGCCTTTTTCCAGGGCGTTTATAAAAATTGCAATTGAAGGTTGTGACATCATTTCTCCATTTTTGTCCGTTTACCGGCTGTGATTCTAAGGTTCATAATGCGACAGCTCTGTTGTCGCATTATGAACCTTATGAGTGCAAGATTATGCATCAGCATAATCTTCCACTCTTCTCATACCACTGCTGGAAAACAAAGAATGACCAGCATATCTTCGAGAAGTTAGCTCCTGTCGCCGGTCCGCCGTCACCGTTTGCAAGGTAATCCGCAATGAGACCGGATGTATAGTCAGCATCGAAGAGCCCCTGCTCTTCAAGGAACTTATGATCTGAATATGCTGTGAGCTTATCTCTCAGCGGTCCGCGCAGCCATTTGTCGAGCGGGACGCCGAAGCCCTTCTTTGGTCTGTCAAGCAGGTCTCTCGGGATATAATCGTATGCGATATCCTTGAGAATTGCCTTCTTGATCTGACCTCCTGCCGCATCGTTTGCCGTGAGATGAAAGCCTTCGTTTCCGGCTTTTGCAACTGCACTGGCGGCGCCAGTTCCAGTGCCTGCCGCAGCCTGCTCCTTCAATATCTTCTGTACTGTTGCCGCATCCATGTATTTGAATTCATGCGGGATTCTGAACGAATGCTCCATAACATCGCGATCCAGTATCGGGCATCTTGTCTCAAGAGAATACTTCATCGACGCGCGGTCCACCTTGCAGAGAATATCCCCCGGCAGATAGTGGTCCATGTCGAGCAGCATTCTTCTCACCTGCCAGTTATCTGTTCCGTATATTGATTCAGACGGGAAGTTTACCGGAATGTGATCTTCATTATCTGCGACCATTCTTAGCGCAGATTCAACATAAGTTCCCGCACCGAACTGCGTCTTTGTCTCAGGGTCACGGTTAGCCGCAACGACCCGGGCTTTGAATGGATAACGCGACTCCAGGTTCTTGCCGTGTCCCACCGGTATCTGTCCAAAAAAGTGCGCAGCAGCACCGACGCCGTCAAGCTTCTGTGCCTCCGCTACGGTCTTATAAATGTTATAACCGCAATAGAACTCGTCGCCGCCGTCCCCTGACAGTACGACCGTGACCTTCTTCCTTGCAAGCATTGATACAAGCATCGTCGGGATCTCTGATGAGTCCGCAAACGGCTCATCAAAATATTCCGGGATCGAATCGACGAGATCATACATCTGAGCCTCGTCAATATAGAGTTCAGTGTGATCGGTGCCGAGGTGCTCTGCTACCTTCTTTGCAAAAACCGCCTCATCATATTCTTTCTCGGAAAAACCTATAGAGAACGTCTTGAGCGGTGAACTGCACTGCTCCTGTGCGATCGCCGAGATCAGCGATGAATCATAACCGCCAGAGAGGAATGACCCGAGCGGCACATCGGCGATCATACGATCTGCCGTCGCACGCCGCAGAAGCTCCTTCATCTCATGTTTTGCCGTGAAATAATCAGTGACCGGCGCAGCGATTCCGCGCTTATAAGCGTCCGCCACGCTCCAGTATCTGCTGACAGAAGTCCTGTCCTCAAGCGTCCCCGCACCCTCGAGACTCACCTTCATTGTGGCTCCGGGCGCGAGCTTGTAGACATGCTCGAATATTGTATCCGGCGCATCGATGCACTGCTGATACAGGTAGCGCGACAGCACCTTCCTGTTGATCATTCTCTCAAACCCCGGGCACAACATTATCGGTTTGAGCTCCGACGCGAAAACAAGTGTGTCCCCGCTAAGCCAGTAGTAAAGCGGCTTCTTGCCTATGCGGTCTCGCGCGAAGAATATTTCTTTCTTCTCGCGGTCATAGATTGCAAGTGCGAACATGCCGTCCATTTTGTCGAGGCATTTCTCGCCCCATTTAAGATATGCCGCAAGAATAACCTCTGTGTCGCATGTCGACTTGAATGGATAGTCTGAAAGCTCTTTCTTGATCTCACCAAAGTTGTAAATCTCGCCGTTGTAAACGATTGAGAGCCTGCCGCCCTCAGAATCCATCGGCTGATGCCCGAGCGGTGAGAGGTCAAGGATCGACAGCCTTCGCTGAGCAAGCCCGACCGTGAAGCCTGATCTGGCATCATAAAGTTCTACTCCCGAATCGTCAGGCCCCCTGTGGAACATGCTGTCGTTCATCACCGTCAGTTGTTCCTTTGTTATTAAGTTTGTGCTGATATATCCGCAAATGCCGCACATAGGCAAAACTCCTTATTCCTCTGACTTCAATATTCCATCCAGTATATCACTGAGGCTGTCCGCGTAACACGCCGGCGAATAAGCCGCCGCTCTCTCGCCCGCTTTCTCTGCATAATGCGCAAGCTTCCTGTCATCGCTCAGCATCGCAATTATCGCGGCCGCCAGCATTCTGTCTTCATCAGTAATATTCGCCGCTTCATAGTCAGGCTCTTCGCACATATCCGGCACCAGAACGCCGTACTCGCCTTCTGTGATATCACTTACAGATGAGCCATCCGGCTTTTCTGCTATGAGTTTCTCATATTCATCGTCCGATAGAACTATCTCCTTCGGACCTGTTTTGCAATCAGCAGCTATCACAGGTTTTGACAGAGCCATAGCTTCGAGCAGTGCGTTCGGAAAGCCTTCATGATTCGACGGGAGCACGAACAGGTCGCACTGTGCAAGATAGGGGAATGGGTTCTTTCTGACACCGGGCAATGCCACCGCATCTGCTATTCCAAGGTCAGAAGCGAGCTTCTTTGCCCCGTCAAAACTTCCTGCTCCCATTATGCACAGTCTCGCGTCAGGTATCTCTTTCTTCACAAGGCTGAATGCCTTGATCAGATGCCAGAACCCCTTGATCCTGTCGTCGCGCCCCATACCGAAAATCAGGTGGCCATGAGAATTCGTTGCCTTATTCGCAATATTACTGCCTGCTTCACCTACAGCATGCGCAGAGGTCCCCGATTCATCAGAAATGGATGTAAACTCCGCCTTCTCTGCAGCAGATGCGTCTTTTTCTTTCTCCATCTCTTCGGATTTGGCGCGGATATCATCGACATCGAGCGGATTATAAATGTATTCAGAACGTTTGTAAGAGAAGTCTTTTTCGAGCTGACGCACGATCTCTCTTGAACATGACAAGACTTCATCCGAGCGGCGGCAGAATAAGCGCACCTGGTTCGGGCTCTCAAGATCTGTCTGGCAGCGGAGTCCTGTGACTACCTTCTCCCCTTCTCTCGAGAAAACATTCACCAGATTCGCGCTCGAGCCGAAGCTGTACGCGATGTCGAACTTTTCTTTCTTCTTGATCGCTCTGACTTTTGCGATTCTCTTTGGAAGGTTCATGACCCGGCCGGCCGCATTGCCTGCCGCGGGCACATCAATATTAATGACGCGAAGACCGCTCACGTCATAATTGATATCCTTATCGGAGAATATGAGTATTGTCACGTCCCACTTACCTTCAAGGACTCTCGCGGTCTTGACGCAGACCCTTTCAAATCCTCCCTGGTGAAGCATCGGGACCATCAATAAAAGTTTCTTCATTTACATCCTTTGTGTTAATGGTTACTGTTTGATTGTTCACGGATAAATCAACTCAACTGTCATTCCCGGTTTCAGGACTTCGCTCGTTTCACCGCGCTGCGGCTTACGACTTCATTTAAATATTCAAGCCACTGGCCGCTGATGACATCCGTGCCCGCGATATCCCTGATCTTCCTTGCGTTCGTGCCGCATTTCTTTCTGAGCTCATCGCTCTCAATATAGCGGTCGATTGCATCGGCCATCGCCGTCTCGTCGCCGACCGGCACGAGCAGTCCGTTCTCGCCGTCCTTTATCAGCTCGCGCGGTGCACCCGGCGGGCAGTCCGTCGCGACACAGGGCAGTCCCATCGCCATCGCTTCCATCAGGACGTTAGGCATGCCCTCATAGTCAGAAGACAAAACAAATATCTGCGCTCCAATCATATCTTTTTCGAGCTGCATGCTCGCGCCGCTAAGTTCGATGTAATCCTGTGCCGCGTTGTCGCTTATTATCTTCTCGAGTTTTGCCTTCGTGCCGTCCTTTGAGTCAGGGCCGTAGATCCTGAGCTTATAATCAGGATGTTTTGAATGTACCTTTATAAATGCGCGGAGCAGCATCGGCTGGTTCTTGAAATCGACCAGTCTTGATGACTGGACAACAAGTTTTGCCCGGTCTTCATATGAAGGCGGGACTGCGTCGATGTACTTCTGATTGACGGGATTTATGATGATGCGCGAATTGTCCTGAAGGTAGGGCTTAAAAAAGTCTCTCTGCTCCTTCGTCTGGAAAACAGCTCCCGCAGCCTTCGGAAACAGCAGCGGTATCTGGATCTTGTCATCCCAGTGGTCATACCAGCCGACAGGATTTATCCTCACCGCTATCACCGTCGGAACGCCCGTCCCGCGCGCTGCAGTGAGTGCCCTGTAATTCGGTCTGTGCGTAAAAGCGACCAGCACGTCAGGCTTTTCTTTCTTGAGGAATTCTTTCAGATGACTGATCCTGAGCATGAACTTCGATGCCCTGTCCCTGCTCTCATCCTCTGCGCGGAGCCCCACGTTTACGCGCTGAACTCTCTCGTCGAGAACGAACTCATCCTCATCGCGCCACTCAGTCGTGACATAGACTTTCAGCCCTTTATCGGCAAAACTATTGGCAAGCGTCGATACGACTCTCTCGGCGCCGCCCTGACAAAGACAATTCAGATGAAATGCTATGCTCTTTATTTGTTCCACTATGCTCTGCCCTCAGCAAGTTTCAGGTACCATTCGGTCAGCTTCAGCGCCTGATCCCTGACGCTGAATCCTGCTGTTCTCAACTCTTCGATCGCAC
>JAAZDA010000474.1 GCA_012512995.1 Clostridiales bacterium
ACAACTTGTCCTTCAAGGATTATACGATGTGCTGATCGAAGGCGTCAGTGGCACTCCAGGAGCAACTTCCACTTCGTCAAATTCCGGTTCAGTCTGTTCCCACACATATGAATGGGTGGAGACCGAGGCGGCTACTGATACCACAGATGCTAAATTTGCATATAAGTGCAGCAGATGCGGTCACATAGATATGTGGATGACAGAAGCCAACAGCGCCTATATCAAGACAAACAGGGAAGCTGCTGACAGGATTGCAAAGGCACCTGCAAATGGGACGGTGAAGCTTGAGACAGGCAACTGGACAAGCTTTTACAGAAATGTCATCGATGCACTCGCAAAGAGACCGGATGTGACAGTCGTGATCACATATAATGATGAGAACCATAACAGGAAATGCATCACTATTCCGGCTGGCACTGACCTTACAGGATATATTGATGACAAGGGATACACTGGATACAAGTTCCTTATCAGCAAGCTTGGTGAAACACCATATAAATGGGGCAAATAACAGCCTAAAGGTCGTCAAGCTGTTGACATACCGATTTGCATAGATAATAATTGTTGGGCATCTGCCGAAGAATTAACGGCAGATGCCTTTTTACGTGCCACTCTTTAGCATCGTTTGTCCGAATGTGAACTTACGCCATGCATTTCAAGCTCTGCCCTTGATAAACATCACGGATTCGTTTACACTTTTACTGGAATAAAAGCATAAACGGATAAGTCCGGGGCAGGTACTGCTCCAATAAGAAAGGGCGAAATGACTATTTTTCAGTTCATTAAGATGCTGGGCGGCCTCGCACTGTTCCTCTACGGAATGCAGGTCTTGGGTGACGGCCTTAAAGCTGCGTCATCGGGTAAACTTGAGAAACTTCTTGAGAAACTCACGAGCAACAAACTGAGGGCAGCGCTTCTGGGCACAGCGGTAACAGCGGTGATTCAGTCCTCCGGAGCGACAGTAGTAATGGTCGTTGGTCTGGTCAACTCCGGAATAATGACGCTGAATCAATCAGTAGGCGTGACGCTCGGCGCCAATGTCGGTACTACCGTTACAGCATGGCTCCTTTCAATGACTATGATCTCAGGTGACAATGTTCTTGTCGCACTTATCAAACCTGAGAATTTCTCTCCCATATTGGCACTTATCGGTGTCGCAATACTCATGATGTCCAAGAAGGACAAAACACGTCATGTCGCAACTATCATGGTCGGCTTCGGCATTCTTATGATAGGAATGACTACGATGTCAGGTGCTTTCTCATCCCTCGCAGACGATCCGAATTTTACCGGTTTAATGACAGCGTTTTCTGACAATCCCATGCTCGGTCTTATGGCGGGGCTCCTCATCACAGTTGTACTTCAAAGTTCATCCGCATCAATCGGTGTTCTTCAATCTATATCAATGTCGGGAACGCTCACGTTCGGAGCCATGCTCCCGGCACTTATGGGCGCAAATATAGGGTCTGCGGTCACGGGACTTCTTGGCGCGATCGGGGCAAAACGACCGGCTCAAAGAGCTGCATGGCTTCAGATGATTTATTGCCTTATAAAGGCTATCGTGTTCATGGCAGCCTTCTACATACTTAATGCATTTGTTCATTTCAGCTTTATGGATGACATAACGGATCCGGTAAGGATAGCTATTTTCCATACCGTCTTCAATGTCGTGGCACTCCTTGTTTTTCTTCCGGGATCGGATTATCTTGTGAAAATGGTCGAGAAGATCATCCCTGTTCTCCCTGCTGAGAAAGAAGAAATGCGCAAGATTCCTATCCTCGACGAGCATTTCCTTAACACCCCGGGATTTGCACTGGAACAGGCAAGAACAGCGACTAACGAAATGGCAGAAGCTACGCAGACTGCATTGTTCACGGCAATGGATCTTATATGGGATTATAAAGAGGAAGCTGCTGACAAAGTCGACCGCCTTGAGAAGAACGTCGATGAATATGAAGATCAGCTTGATTCTTATCTTGTAAAACTCAGCAGAAAGACCATGACCGATAAAGAAAGCCATGAGCTATCTATTCTGCTTCACAGCATTAATGACTTTGAACGAATGACGGATCACGCTCTTAATGTCATGCAGCACGCACAGGAACTCCATAATAAGAACCTGACATTCTCCGCAAAAGCATGTGATGACATGAACATTTACGGCGGAGCGGTAAAAGAAATCGTCAGTATGGCAGTGACGGCATTCACAGGAAATGACCTTAATCTGGCACGGCAGATCGAGCCTCTCGAGATTGTTATCGATGGCATCGATATGGAAGAAAAACGCCGCCACGTCAGACGCCTCAGAAAAGGAAAATGCACAGTCGAGGCCGGATTTATCCTTCAGGATATCACGACCGATTATGAACGTATCGCAGACCACTGCTCCAACATTGCTGTTGACATGCTTCAGGTCAATGAAGACGGATTTGACACCCACGAGTATCTCGAGAGAGAGAAGAAAGCGGATACGCCTGAGTTTGAAGCGGAAATACGCAAGTATGAAGACAAGTACGCCCTGCCAAAACTTAAGAAGGACGATGACATCCAGACAAATGCGGTTGATAAATACGTGAAACCCAAGACACCAAAAGATAAGAAAGCAGGAAAGCCGGAAAAGAAAGCAAAGGAGCAGAATAAATAATGGACAGACAGAATCTGACACTGATGACAGACCTGTATGAACTTACAATGATGCAGGGCTATTTCAAGCACAATGAAGAGAACAGGACGGTCATCTTTGACGCGTTCTACCGCAACAACCCATGTGACGGCGGGTATGCGATCATGTGCGGAGTCGAGCAGCTTATCAAGTACATTCAGGAACTGCATTTTTCGTCATACGATATTGATTACCTGAGGAGCCTTGGGATATTTGATGCAGACTTCCTTGATTATCTTGCTGATTTCAAATTTACCGGCGATATCTACGCCATACCGGAAGGAACATTGATCTTCCCGAGAGAGCCACTTGTGAAGGTGGTAGCACCTATAATGCAGGCTCAGCTTGTGGAGACTGCGATCCTCAATATCATCAATCATCAGAGCCTTATAGCTACAAAGTCCGCACGTATCTGCTATGCGGCCAAGGGCGGCGGAGTCATGGAGTTCGGACTGAGACGCGCGCAGGGACCTGATGCCGGGACGTATGGAGCAAGGGCTGCTGTCATCGCCGGCTGCGTCGGGACTTCAAACGTGCTCTGCGGTGAGCTTTTCGGTGTCCCTGTAATGGGAACGCACGCTCACAGCTGGATCATGAGTTTTGACTCGGAATTCGAAGCATTCAAGGCGTATGCTGATCTGTATCCAAACGGATGCACACTGCTCGTCGATACATATGACACCATAAAGAGCGGTGTTCCGAATGCAATCAAAACATTTGACTACATGAAGGAAAAAGGTCTCCCGATCGATCACATCGGCATCAGACTTGATTCAGGCGACCTGGCATATCTCACCAAGAAAGCCAGAAAGATGCTGGATGAAGCCGGATATCCAAATGCAAAGATCTGTGCGTCCAATGACCTCGATGAATATCTTATCGACTCACTTCTCACACAGGGCGCAGCTATAGATTCGTGGGGCGTTGGCACGAACCTTATTACATCCAAGGACAACCCGGCCTTCGGAGGCGTATATAAACTTGCGGCTGTTATGAATGAGGACGGAACATTCTCGCCTAAGATTAAGGTCTCGGAGAACTCGGAAAAGGTCACCAACCCAGGCAATAAGAAGATATATCGCGTCTATGACAAAGAACATCATAAAGTACAGGCGGACATAATTTGTTTTGAGGATGAGACGTTCTCTGAAAATGAGGATCTGGTACTGTTCGATCCGCTTGAACCATGGAAGAAGACAAAATACCGTGCTGGAGAATTCGAGTTGCGCGAGCTGATGGTACAGCTGTTTTGCAAGGGTAAATCAGTATATACATCAGATCCGACGATGAAGATAAGGGAATACTGCCTGAAGGAACAGGATACGCTTTGGGACGAGTCGCGTCGTCTTGTGAATCCTCACCAGATGTATGTCGATCTCTCAGACAGACTTTACGAGGTGAAGAGAAAGCTCCTCGAAGAAGTGGCCGAGGAAAATCTTTAAATGAATGCAGCAAAACTTTATGGGAATCTTATATGGCGCGAGCAGAAAAAGGATCCGGCCAAAGCCGGCAGAATGATATCGGCAGGGCTTCATCTATACGCCTGGTCAATCAGACATTTTCCGCATAAGGGTATGCCGAAGGCGTATCAGTATCTCAATGATCAGGGTCTTGAAAATGTGGCTAAAGGTCTTGATGATCCGGGAAAACTCGCATGGACGAATATCTTTGCGCCTGTCGAAATACTGGAGTGCTTTGGACTCACCTGTGTTTCGATGGAGTGCCTTTCAAGTTATCTGTCAGGCTTCTATATTGAAGATCGTATTCTTGATAAAGCAGAGAGTGAGGGGATTGCCTCCACTCTCTGTTCATATCATCGTGGCTTTATTGGAGCAGTCGACAAGGGTATTTTGCCTCTGCCGGAATTCGCCGTCACGACATCCATGGTCTGCGATGCCAACATCAACACATTCAGATATATGGAAGAAATGCACGGCGTGAAATCGCACGTGATCGACATCCCACATGATTATTCGCCGGAAGCGGAGCACTATGTGGTCGAACAGCTCAGGGATCTCATTCGTGAACTCGAGGAAAAGACCGGCAGGAAGCTCGATATGGAGGAGCTTAAGAACAGACTTCGCAGCGAGAACAGGGCGAAAGCACACCTGATCTCTTTTATGAAGAAGCGCAGGACTCATGCATATCCGCAGACGATGACACTTGTTTTGTTCCAGCTCTTTGCTTCTCACCTCAACATCGGGACAGAGTGGTCTGAGAAGGTCTTCGAGATGATGGATAAAGAGGTGGAATCATACCCTGACACAGATGAGAAGAAGATCATGTGGCTCCATGTGGAGCCTTATGCGCAGCCGACCCTGCAGTCATATTTCAACTATGGCGATAAGATCTCGATCTCATGTGATGATTTTGACCTCGACTATATCGAGCCGCTCGATGCGGAACACCCGCTCGAAGCTCTTGCGCGCAAGATGATCTGCAATATTTATAACGGCGATTACAGCAGGAAGACAGACGCAGTTGCAGACTACATACGGGAATTCAGACCGGATGGCGTTATACAGTTCTGCTCCTGGGGCTGCAAGCAGTCTGCCGGAGGCGTGGGACTCATGAAAGAAAAGATGCGTGATCTTGGCGTGCCGATGCTGATCCTTGACGGTGATGCGATAGACCGTCGCAATTGCCCTGATGGACAGATCAAAACACGTCTCGAAGCTTTCCTGGAACTTCTGAATTCTTCAGACGAAAAATCAAGTTCCAGAGATCCGAATGTAGCCGCGGCGGATCATGCAGAAG
Source organism: Clostridiales bacterium (assembly GCA_012512995.1). Taxonomy (GTDB): domain Bacteria; phylum Bacillota; class Clostridia; order Lachnospirales; family Lachnospiraceae; genus CAG-791. The sequence goes on from JAAZDA010000474.1 coordinate 5,420, forward strand.
CGGAGGTACATGAATGATAGCTTATGTCTGCAAATACACTCCGATCGAAATGCTGACTTCAATGGGCGCGGAGCTTGTGAGGGTCGAGCCTGAGGTGACAAATTTCAATGAGGCTGACGCTCTGATGCACCCGAATGTCTGCTCATATGCCAAGGCTGTTCTTGAGGATATGGCGGCAAAGGACTACGAGGGAATCGTCCTCACGACCTGCTGCGATTCGATAAGGCGCCTCTATGATACGCTGAAGAGCAGATATCCTGACAAATTTGTTTATCTGCTGGATGTTCCGAGAGTCGTCAATGACTACTCGACGGGACTTTATGCTGAGCGGATTCTTGCACTGGCAAAGGCTTATGCGGATTTCAGGAACATGACTGGTAATATTGACGACAAGGTCTTCAAAGAGCTTGGGAATACAATAAAGGTCGAACAGGATTCGCTTAAGAAAACTGGCAATAGCGGCTCACGGGCACAGCCAGATGAAAAGGCCATTCAGACCCATGCTCCTCAGGTGCGCGTCGGTATTCTCGGCGCACGTTGTCCGCAGAGCCTTCTTGAGATCCTGGACGAGCACGGAGTCAGGGTGGCCTTCAACATGACATGTACCGGTATGGAACGCGCCTCGTCTCTTTGGGACAGAATGCCGGAGCTGCCTGAGACGACTGAGCAGGGATCGGAGAACGCGACAGGTAGCTCACAGAGCGATCTAATGAAGTACTACGCGTCTGCGCTGCTCGGGCAGATCCCATGCATGAGAATGGTGAATGCTGTAAACAGAGAGCGCTATCTGGAGGGTTTTGAGAGCGAGCTGGATGGAGTGATCTACCACACAGTGAAGTTCTGCGACAGTTACGCGTATGAATATACAAAGCTCCACAAAGAAGGAAAGGTCAGGATGCTCAAGCTGGAGACAGACCTGACAAAGCAGTGCGAGGGTCAGATACGCACGCGTGTGGAAGCCTTTATTGAGGCGCTGGAGGCTGAGAAAAGAGTGAATATGGGTAAGGCAGAACAAATGAGAAATGCTAGCAATACAGAACAGCTACAAAGACCAGATGGTAATCATATGAGCAATCGTATTCATGACAAGCAGGCTGACAAAGATATTCTAGTGATGGGCGTGGACAGCGGATCGACATCCACGAACGCCGTGATCCTCAATGGGAAGCGAGAGATCATTGCATCCGCAACAGTCAGGACAGGCGCCAAAACAAGTGAGTCTTCGCAGAAGGTGCTCGAAGAAACTCTTAATGATGCGGGCAGAAAACTTGGCAGGAAGATAACAAGAGAAGATATAACGGTGATAACCTCGACAGGATACGGGCGTGTGTCAATTCCGTATGCTGACAGAAACGTCACAGAGATCTCATGCCATGCAAGGGGAGCTCTGTATTTTAATCCGAAGGTGCGCACAATACTCGATATAGGCGGCCAGGATTCCAAGGCTATAAGGCTAAAGGATGACGGGACAGTAGCCGATTTTGTCATGAATGATAAATGCGCGGCAGGTACAGGCCGCTTCCTTGAAGCGATGGCGAGGACACTTGAGGTCGACATAAAAGACCTTGGTACTATTTCGCTTGAATCAAAGGAAGAGATCGAGATAAGCTCCATGTGCACAGTATTCGCAGAGTCGGAAGTGATCTCTCTTATAGCTCAGAACAAGGAGAAGGCAGATATTGCAAGAGGTGTCCATAAGGCGATAGCAGGCAAAGCTTATGCACTTATGGAAAGAGTAGGCCTGTCACCTGAATACATGATGACAGGTGGAGTGGCGAGGAACAAAGGTGTGGTGAAAGCACTGAATGAAAGACTGGGAGCTGACATATATATCTGTGACACGCCTGATATAGTGGGGGCTGTGGGCGCTGCGCTGTACGCACTTGGCATTGACTGATGCGGTCAACATGCATTGGGTCCTGATAACAACAGAAATACGTTGCAAAAGTCAGTTTGCTTCAGCAGACTGACTTTCTTTGCGCTTCTTCTTGTTCTCATACATTCTTCTGTCAGCTTCTTCAATGGCATCGCCGGGCACAAAAGGATCGGAGAGCGAACTCTGGCAGAAGCCGCAGGAGACTGTAACAGGAAATGAAAACGATCTTTTCAGGGCTGCTATCTCAAGCTCATGCTGGAAATCCTTAATGGCGGCCTCACCATCGACGTCGCCGCCCTTTATACATGCGATGAATTCATCGCCTCCCCATCTGCCGCAGAATGCATCATCATAGTCGTCACAGAAGGCTTCAATGGCAAATGCCACGGTCTTTATCAGTTCATCGCCTTTATCATGTCCGTATATATCATTTGTTTTTTTCAGTCCATCAGCATCATAGAAGAAGACGGTAAATTCAGGAAGCCTTGAGCTTTCGATCGTGTGAAATTCGCGGAGACAGAATTGCCTGTTGTGTAGCCCTGTCAGGGCGTCCCGGTAAGCAATTTCGTCAAGCTGTTCCTTCTTCTCCGCAGCTTTTTTCTCTTTGATATATTGGATCATGTATATCAAGGAGAAGAGAAGTATCATGACAAAAACCAGGGTGTAGAAGAAATCATTGGTGAAGTACCGGAATAACTGCCCCTTAAGCTGAAGTTCACTCTTGAATATCGTAGTGTTCATTACGGATAAAAGTGAAAGCGCAAAGGTAAATGCGATACTGTACATCAGGGCGTTAGACCTGGCAGTCCGCTTCTGCCTGGGAATATTGGACAGCATTATCAAATGGATCAGGAGAATAACAGCGATCATGATTATAGTTGGCACGGGGAAAAGACTATAATGTATTTCCATTGATGTGTGGTTCAGGGTGGCAAAAAGGAACCAGATCACGAAGACACCGACGGAGAAAGATGAAAGATAATTAATGCCGGGACTTATATCCAGAGTCCTTATAAGTGCCATCATTGGTATTGGGATCAAAAGAAGAGCGATGTATTCGATGACTGAGCAGAAGACCGTATTCTCGATGAACATATAGAAGAACCTGAAAGATCCGAAAGCCCAGATGGAAGCAATAACGCACAGGAGTGGCAGCCAGAACAGGCAAAGGGCATTTATGTGTTTTCGCATAAGTACTACCACAATTATCCCCAGTATACCCAATACGCCAATGGCGGTAAATAAAAAGAATTCAAGGCCGTGCCCTGAAAGAGGGTACATCCGCGCGGATATGGTCGGCATTATGCGGATAGACCCGGGCTCAATGGAATATGATCCTTCATTTTGCTGGAACACTATAGTGAGAGAAGAGCCCCATGCATCATCAGGAATCTGCACAGAACAAAAAATGTCTCCGATCTGCCTGTGGCGGTCAGAACGTGTTTTGCCATAGTTGTAGATCACAACGTTGCCGGAATAGACTTTGCAGACTGCGTTTTCCCAGTGAAAACAAAGAGAGGCATTGTCAGAATAATCTGTTTCATCAAGGGGAACATTGATGGACAGAATTTCACCTGATTCAAGCGCAGGCATATTGAGTCCATTATATGCAGTATATGAACCATCGCTATGCGTAACTGTAGCTGTGAGCCGGTCATCCTCAGTTAAGAAATCAGAATTGCCCACGCCTGCGATGGACAGAACAAAGTTAAGCAGAATCAGAACAGCCGCTACTGCTGCAACAATGATCAATATGAATTTGTTGTCTGACAGCTTTTTGAAAGTTGGTCTCATAGTTTGTTGTCCGCCCGTCCTTCCTTTGAACTGCGTTTTTGCTCATACATTCTGCTGTCTGCCTCTTCGAGCACTTCCATAGGTCCCTTTGGCGACGCACTGCTACTGGAGGCATATCCGTAGGAAACGGACACACGGAAGGGAAAGAAGTGATATTGATTGCCTTCCTTAACGTTGTCTTTAAAGGTCGCAATGGGGTTCTCAGGTGGAACACTTCCAATGACACAGGCAATAAATTCGTCTCCGCCCCAGCGACCGAAGAAACCGTCGTAATTTTCGAATGTGTTACGGACACTGTGCGCAACAAAGGTTATCAGCTCATCGCCTATGTCATGTCCGTAAACGTCATTTGCACGTTTGAGATTGTCGGCATCGAAAAAGTAGATCGTATAATCTTGGACCCCCTTCCTGATGAGCTTGTCGAATTCACGCGAGCATGCCTGTCTGTTGGGAATTTTTGAGAGCGGGTCGATCCACGCGACTTTTTCGAGCTGTAGTTTTTTTGTTGCCTTTTCTATACCATTTACCATCTGGAGGGTGGAACTGAGCACTATTGAAAGTACAAGCATTACGATTATAGAAGGAGCAAGATCCTGACTCAGCAGGAATTTCGAGATAACGCCGGGATTGTCGATCAGTCCATCGGCAACAGACCGTACAAGTTCAAGTACTGTGAAAATGAAAGTGAAAGAAAGTCCAATGACAAGGACCTTCTGATCGGAAGTGATGGAGACGTTATCCTTATTATGTATGTAGTCTTTTACCATTTTAATACTTATATATACTACTGGAATGAGGATCATTAAGTGAAGCACAGGGAACAGGGTGCTGATATGATAGCGGGTAAAGAACGCCAGGCAGCATGCCGTAAGCATCAGGATCAAATGAGCAATGACCCAGATCCTGATGTACCATTTTTTCTTTGCATCGGTCGTATAGCTGCCAAAATACATCAATGCAGTGATAGGTATCACATAT
>JAAZDA010000475.1 GCA_012512995.1 Clostridiales bacterium
GAACCCTGAATTCAAAAAATCCTACGATGAGGATCCAAAGGTCAAAACACTCATAGACATGAGTCTTCGTCTTGAGGGCCTTCCGCGGCACACGTCAGTTCATGCTGCGGGTGTTGTCATCTGCTCACAGAAGGCCGAGGATCTTGTGCCTCTTGCAAGAGCTCAGGACGGCTCCCCTACTACGCAGTTCACGATGACTACGATAGAACATCTGGGACTTCTGAAGATGGACTTCCTGGGACTCCGCACACTCACTGTCATTCAGAATGCTGTGAATTATGCGAACAGGTCGCTTGACAGAATTGCAGATAAAGCTGCGGATCAGGGGGCAGGCCATGCGGATGATACAGAAGTAAGCCCGGAGCCGCGCAGCACAAATAAGAGGCCGGATCGTTTCACTGAATTCAGACACAGATACCCTGAGCTGAAACATGTAGATATAGAGAAGATCGGTGATGACGATCCGCTGGTGTACGCATCTGTAGCGACAGGCAGAACGGATGGCGTCTTCCAGCTTGAGAGTGCCGGCATGCAGAACTTCATGAAGGAACTCCATCCGGAACACTTTGAGGACATCATAGCCGGCATAGCGCTGTATCGACCGGGTCCTATGGACTTTATTCCCAAATATATTGAGGGCAAGAAGAATCAGGACAGCATAACATATGAGACACCTGAGCTGGAACCTATTCTGAAACCCACATACGGCTGCATTGTATACCAGGAACAGGTCATGCAGATAGTGCGTGATCTCGGCGGCTATTCACTTGGCAGAAGTGACCTCGTGCGCCGCGCAATGAGCAAGAAGAAACAGGCTGTGATGGAAGAAGAGCGTCACAACTTCATATATGGAAATGAGAAGCAGAATGTGCCGGGCTGCGTGGCAAAAGGGATTTCTGAGCAGGCGGCAAATAATATTTATGACACAATGATCGACTTTGCCAAATACGCATTCAACAAGAGCCACGCGGCTTGCTACGCGGTGGTAACTTACGAGACCGCGTTCCTCAAGTATTATTTCCCGAGTGAATATATGGCGGCACTTATGACTTCTGTCGTGGATTTTCCGGCAAAACTCGCGGGATATATTCTGAACTCAAGATCTATGGGTATTCCGATACTCCCACCTGATATCAACGAGGGAGAGTCGGGCTTTTCGGTCTCATACACAGTCACGGATAAAGACGGGAAAGCCGGGAAAGACGGCGGCGCCAGGGTCTATCTGCCTGTCCGCTACGCTCTTACGGCAATAAAAGGGATCGGGCGCCAGGTCATAGATAACATTGTCGCCGAAAGATCTGCAAACGGGCAGTTCCGGGACCTTCAGGATTTCCTTGAAAGGATGACGAACGCGAACTGCGACATAAACAAGCGCGTCATAGAGAACTTTATTAAGGCAGGAGCGTTCGACAGTTTCGGACAGAGCCGCAAACAGATGATGTGCGTTTACGCACAGATCCTTGACAGCCTTCAGGCGTCTAAGAAAAATGGATATGCAGGACAGATGAGCCTGTTCGGCTTTGCGCCGGAGGAAGCCAAATCAAGTTTCAGAATTGAAATGCCTGATGTGGGCGAATACAACAAGGAAATGAAGCTGGCTTTCGAGAAGGAAGTGCTGGGAGTCTACGTCAGCGGTCATCCTCTCGAGGACTACTACAGCCTCTGGAAGGCTCATACGACAAAACATGCGTTAGACTTTCTGATAGACGAGGAAACAGGGTACCCTTCTGTAAGGGATGGTGACACTGTTACTATCGGCGGACTGATTGCCGAAAGAAAAGTCAAATATACGAAGAATGATAAGGTGATGTGTTATCTCACTGTTGAGGATCTGACAGGCAATGTCGAAGTCGTGGTTTTCCCCGCAGATTACAGCAGGTACTCATCCATACTTGCCGAGGACGGAAAGGTCTTCATAAGGGGCAAGGTCCAGGCTGATGATGAGAAGGATGCAAAACTCATCTGTCAGCAGATATATACATTTGATGAAGTCCCGAGGAAACTCTGGGTGAGGTTCGGAACAATGGATGAATATCAGAGCGCGGAGAAAGCGCTGATGAAAGTCATCGATGATCATGGAGGCCGTGATCAGGTCGCTATCTTTGTCGCAGATCCCAAATCCATGAGGACACTTCCCCCAGGCTGC
>JAAZDA010000476.1 GCA_012512995.1 Clostridiales bacterium
ATGTATTTGGGACCCGTCCCACACTCGGAAGTAGCGATTTACGCAGTAAATCAGCGGATTCCGAGTGTGGGGAGAATTGCGAAATCAATTTGTGAAGAACACAAATCAATAGAAGCGGAGCAATTCGTATAGCATCATAGCTAAAAATGGGGTTTTGACCCCAACATCATAATATGTTTTGCCATGTTACCTTTTGTCAGTTATTGAGTTCCATACGCCTGTATATTTTAAGTATCCCTGCCTTGAAACAAAGGAATAATGATCCCACCACACCGAGAAGTGCCTGTGCAATTTCATAAGGCAGCTTGATGATAGCATATTGAAGTGTGCTGTAAACGAATATTTTGCCCAGTGTATATCCGACCACCATTATAACGGCGCCGACAAGGACGCCGACAAGTGACATCCGGAATTGTTTTGACCTGGTGTCGGAAGCTCCGGCTCTGTGCGCAATAAGCGATACTGCCACAGCCTGAAGACCGTGAGTCACCAGTGAAACAAACATTGGAGCCGGGTAGAAGATCGCATCACCCAGGAATGATCCAAGCCCTCCCACTATGAATGCGGCCACGGGATCCATCAGTATAGCCGCGATGTTTATCACCGTATCACATAGATACAAATGGCCACCCGGGACCGGGATGCCCCAGCTGGAGAAAACTATATTGAGAGCCATGAAAAATCCGGCAAGTGCCACCCAGCGGACCGGGTCTTTTTTGCGCAGCGAATATGCGCCGTTCTTCGCAGTGTCCTTAGTCAATGATATTACCCCTCATTTCATCGTTTTCTGTTCTATCAAAGAAATAACCTTAACACTTTCTTTCCGGCATGTAAATTCCTGCCACACTATGTGTTATTATGAGTTTTAGGATTTATCTTCAAATATTTATGATCAGCCAGGTCACATTATACAGGATTGGAGCACTGATGAAAATTCTTGTAGTAGACGCACAGGGAGGCGGAATCGGCAAACAGCTCGTAACCGCAATTAAGAAAAACTTTCCTGATGCAGCGATAACTGCAGTCGGGACGAACAGCACAGCAACTTCTGCCATGCTGAAAGCCGGCGCTGACTGCGCCGCCACAGGCGAAAATGCTGTAATAGTCGGATGCCGAAAAGCTGATGTAATTGTCGGGCCTATCGGCATAGTCATCGCTGATTCCCTCTGTGGGGAAATAACGCCGGCAATGGCACTCGCAATCGGTCAGAGTGCGGCAAAACGTATCCTTATTCCCATCAACCACTGCGATAATGTAGTTGTGGGTGTAGATAACCTTAATATAAGTGACCTTATCAGGAATGTAATCGAACAGATGCAGCACCTTAAACCCTGATACAGAATTGGAAAAAAATGACTCTAAACGATTTTTTTATTGATAATTCCAGCGTCGCTCTGGGCTTTTCCGGTGGTGTTGATTCGTCATATCTGCTCTATGCCGCAATAAAAAGCGGTGCTAAAGTGAGGGCTTACTATGTAAAATCCGCTTTCCAGCCGAAGTTTGAACTGGATGATGCTCAAAGGCTGGCTGAAGAGCTCGGGGCAGATCTCATTGTTCTTCCTGTTGATGTGCTCTCAGAGAAAAACATCGTAGAAAACCCGGCAGACCGCTGCTATTATTGCAAGAGAAAAATATTCAGCACCATAGCTGCGGCAGCAAAAGCTGACGGTTTCTCATTGCTTATTGACGGCACCAATGCAAGCGATGAAGTAGACGATCGGCCTGGCATGCGCGCACTTGGCGAGCTGTCCGTCCGCTCTCCGCTCCGCGAATATGGGCTGACAAAGACGGCGATAAGAGAGCTTTCGCATGAAGCAGGTCTTTTCACATGGAACAAACCGGCTTATGCCTGTCTCGCCACAAGGATTCCTGCAGGTGACACAATAACGGCAGATAAACTCTCAGGCACTGAGCGCGCGGAAAACTATATGTTCTCCCTCGGGTTTACAGATTTTCGGGTACGAATGTTCCACGGTGCGGCAAAACTGCAGATCACATCCTCTGACCTTGGTCTGTTCCTCAAGGAGCGAAGAAGTATTCTGCATGAGCTCAAAAAATATTACAGTGATGTCCTTATTGATCTGGAGGCACGTGATGAATCAGAAAATTAAAAATATACTTGAGGATGTAAAGAGCGGAAAAACATCTGTTGATGAAGCAATACTACAGCTCAAAATAGAGCCTTTTGAAGACCTTGGTTACGCAAAGGTAGATCACCACCGCGCTCTGCGGCAGGGTGCATCTGAAGTAATATACGGTGCAGGTAAAACACCTGAACAGATCATAGGGATTGTGGGTTCAATGCTCAGTAACGGTCAGGACAGGATCCTTATAACACGCCTTTCTGCAGAAAGTGCAGCAGAGGTCAACAGTAGCTGCTATCTTGATTATCACAAAGATTCAAAGCTTGGCATCATCGGGAAAATGCCGACACCTGACGGTCTTGGCAATATTGTTGTCGCGACCGGCGGCACAAGTGATATTCCGGTCGCAGAAGAAGCGGCCCTCACATCAGAGTTTCTGGGCAATGGTGTAATCAGATTATACGATGTCGGTGTCGCCGGACTGCAAAGGCTTCTGGCGCATCTCGATGAGATAATGAACGCCAGCGTCATAATAGCTGTTGCAGGTATGGAAGGAGCGCTTGCAAGCGTGATCGGCGGTCTTTCTGACTGCCCTGTCATAGCCGTTCCTACAAGTGTAGGGTACGGAGCTTCATTCGGAGGTGTGTCAGCTCTGCTGTCTATGCTCAATTCCTGTGCAAGCGGTGTTTCAGTTGTAAATATAGATAACGGTTTTGGTGCCGGTTTTCTGGCAAACCGTATCAATCATATGGAGGCAAAATGAAGACCTTATTTCTTGATTGCGGCATGGGTGCCGCCGGAGACATGCTTACCGCTGCTCTCCTGGAACTACTGCCTGATCCTGACAGGTTTATGAATGAAGTCAACGCTCTTGGCATTCCCGGCGTCCGGACGAGTGCTGTCAAAGCTGAGAAATGCGGCATCACAGGCACAAATGTTCATGTTCTCGTAAACGGTGTTGAAGAAGGCGATGATGACCACGATCACACAGATCACGGGCATGAACATCATCACCATGGCATGCATGAGATACAGGATATCGTTGACGCTCTTCCCTTGTCTGCAACAGTAAAAAACAACGTCATGTCCGTATACAGACTTATTGCGGATGCTGAAAGCGAAGTCCATGGCATGCCGGTCTCTGAAATTCATTTTCATGAAGTCGGCGCCATGGATGCCATAACAGACATAGTTTCAGTCTGCATGCTTATGGAAAGACTTGCACCTGACCAGGTCGTTGTATCC
>JAAZDA010000477.1 GCA_012512995.1 Clostridiales bacterium
GTCGTCGCGCGTTCGAGGGCCAGGCAAGCAGGCTTCCGGGAAATAGAGAGCGCGTTCCTTGATTTGACCGCCAAAGCGAAACTTCATCGCGATGCAGGTGATCTGATCGAAAAAAATGGCAAAGAAAATTCTGATTGCAATGATCATGTTTTATCGTAAATATCTGTCTCCGCTCAAGCATACAAAGTGCCCGTATATACCGACGTGTTCTGAATACGGGCTTGAGGCGGTACAGAAATACGGAGCTCTTAAAGGCGGGCTTATGGCGCTGTGGAGAATTCTAAGGTGTAATCCTTTTTCTCACGGCGGTTTTGACCCTGTCCCGTGATCAATGTTTGTTTAAACATGTTTGTCTAAACAGGAGGTTCAAATTTGTATCCTTTAATGCTTACAAAATCTACAACGTTCATCATCGGACCTGTTGCAGAAGTCCTCGGATTACTGATGAACGGTATTTTCTGGGTACTTAATAAGATTGGAATCCCGAATATCGGTCTTTCCATCATCTTCTTTACTATCATCATCTACATGGCACTCATGCCTCTCACGGTCAAGCAGCAGAAATTCTCCAAGCTGCAGTCAAAAATGACACCGGAGATCAATAAGATCCAGGCCAAATACAAGAATAAAAAAGACCAGGATTCCATGATGAAACAGAACGAGGAAATGCAGGCCGTCTATAAGAAATACGGCGTTTCTGCGTCCGGCAGTTGTGTCCAGCTCATCATTCAGATGCCTATTCTTTTTGCTCTCTATCAGGTAATTTACAAGATCCCTGCATATGTCACGCAGGTAAAAGATGCTTTCTTCCCGCTTGTAACTAACCTTATTTCACAGAGTGGAGCAATCGAGTATCTTCAGGGAACTACTGCAGCCAAAACATTTGCGAACCAGTTTACAAGTGCAAATTTCACTGGAAATGTCGGCAGCACTGTAAGTAACACACTTATTGATGTCCTTAACAAGTTCTCAACGGCTGAATGGACAGCTCTCGCTGATAAATTCCCGTCTCTTGGTGTTGAAATTACAAATACGACATCATTGCTCACAAGATATAATAATTTTCTCGGACTGAACATGGGCGATTCACCCTGGTTTGCAATGAAGACTTACTGGGCGGCAGGAGTATACGGTCTTGCAATCGCGTCAGTGTTCATCCCCGTTCTCTCAGCGGTAACACAGTGGGTAAATATCAAACTAATGCCACAGCAGCAGGCAACAGGCAATCAGCAACAGGACAGCATGATGAATTCCATGAAGACCATGAATCTTCTGATGCCCCTGATGTCAGCATACTTCTGCTTCACGCTCCCTGCCGGCATGGGCCTCTACTGGGTAGCCGGTGCTGTAATCCGTTCTGTACAGCAGGTGTTCATCAACAAGCATATTGACAAGATGGATATTGACGCCATGATCGCCAAGAACCTTGAGAAACAGCAGAAAAAGATCGCAAAGAGTGAAGGCAGAGAGACTATTTCGCAGAGAATGATGAACCAGTATTCTCAGATGAATACGAAGAGCATTGAATCAGGCACAACTGCAAAAAATACCGGAATGACGCAGAAACAGAAAGACAATGCCCTTAGGAATGCCGACAGAAAATATGAGAACAGGACGTACAGAAAAGACAGTATGGCGGCAAAGGTCAACATGGTACGCGACTTCAATGATACCAGTTCCGGTCCTAAGCAGTCTGATACAGATTCGGGTAAGGAGGACAAATAACAATAATGTCACAGGAATACATAGAAATTTCCGAGAAAACTCTCGATGATGCCATTACAGTTGCATGCCAGAAACTATCTGTCACGTCAGACCGTCTTGATTACACAGTAGTGGATCAGGGAAGCAACGGATTCTTAGGTTTTAACGCAAGAAACGCAGTCATAAAGGCTCGCATAAAGGATGCTTCTGAAGCTACAGAATCAGTGCTCAAGGCTGTCCTCAATAAAGTTGATGAGAAGTCAAAACCCGCGGCTCCCGCACCGGCTCCTGCATTCGATATCACAAAGGCAACTTCTGATATAGCAGGCGACAGAGCTGAAACATTCAAGGCGACGGAAGCAGTGAAGAAGCCTGAAAAGGCAGCTGAACCTGTTAAAACAAATGAAGACGCATCAGCGCCTGCAAAAGAGACAGAAAAAACAGATATTGACGCGGCAAAGAGTTTTGCGAATAAAGTCGTTACGAGCGAAAAAGAAGTTGCAACTCACAGGGAAGATAGAAAAGCCATTCCCGCTGAGCAGCAGCTCTCAGATGATAAGGTAAAGGAACTCGAAGAAAAAGCAGAGAAATTCCTTACAGATGTTTTTGGTTCGATGGGGATGAAAGTAAATATCACGATGACATTCGATAAAGAGTGGAACACACTTGCAATCGATATGGCAGGTGATGACATGGGAATACTCATCGGCAAGAGAGGCCAGACGCTCGATTCACTGCAGTACCTCATTTCACTTGTAGTAAACAAGGGTTCTGAGGGATATATTCACGTCAAGGCTGACACTGAGGATTACAGGGAAAGACGCAAGGAAACACTGGAAAAACTTGCCAGGAACATTGCTTACAAGGTAAAACATTCGAGGCATTCAGTTGAACTCGAGCCCATGAATCCTTACGAAAGAAGAATAATTCATTCAGCTCTGCAGAATGACAGGTATGTCACAACGCATTCAGAGGGCGAAGAGCCTTACAGAAAAGTCGTCGTTACACTTAAAAAGTAATTTATGAGCTGATTTATGATCATAAAACGAAGGGCAGGTATATCGACGGATATATCTGCCCTTTTGGGATAACGGAGAAATATGGCACTTCCTGTTGAGAGCAAAAATGAAGACACGATAGCGGCTATCTGCACAGCTATGACGACAGCCGGAATCGGAATAATAAGGGTGAGCGGGCCTGATTCAATCGCTGTTTCTGACAGAATATTCAGGAACGGCAAAGGAGAAAAGGCACTCTCCTCTTACAAAGCAAACACCATACATTTCGGGCACATTGTTGATCCGCAGAGCTTCGAAACAATAGATGAAGTGATGGTCTCAGTGATGAAAAGACCGCACAGTTACACGACTGAAGATACGGTCGAGATAAATTCGCACGGATCACTTTATCTGCTGAACAAAATATTAAAACTTGTTTTGGCGTCAGGGGCAAGAATGGCTGAGCCGGGCGAGTTTACAAAACGCGCATTCCTCGGCGGGAGGATCGATCTGGCTGAGGCGGAAGCCGTGATGGATCTCATTTCATCTCAGAATGAATTTGCAAGGCGCGCCTCTATATCGCAGCTTTCCGGAAAACTTTCGGCAAAGATACAGGAATTAAGAGCTGCAGTTCTGTATGAGCTGGCTTTCATTGAATCAGCGCTCGATGATTCGGAGAATTACGATACAACGGGGTATCCCGAAAAACTGAAAATAAAGATTGACGGTCTCATCGGCGAAATGGATTCAATGCTTGCAAACGCAGATAATACAAGAATCCTCAGAGAAGGCGTCAAAACTGTTATCACCGGAAGTCCCAATGCGGGAAAATCATCACTTATGAATTTTCTCCTCGGAACTGACAGGGCGATTGTAACAGAAGTCGCGGGGACCACGAGGGACACGCTCGAAGAAACCGTGAGGATCGGTGATGTTGTGCTGAAACTTGTGGATACTGCAGGCATAAGACAGACAGACGATAAGGTTGAAAAGATAGGTGTCGACAGAGCAAAAGCCGAAGTGAGCAACGCAGATCTTATCCTGTTCCTCATCGATACTTCCAGAATGATAACAGATGAAGATCGTGAGATTGTAAAACTATTGAAAACAAGTCATGAAGAGGGGCAGAAAGTCATAGTTCTCCTCAACAAATCGGATCTTCAGACGATCACTTCGCCGGAAGATATTTATTCAATGTTTGCTGACATGGGAGATAATAAACCGCATTATTATGTGGTCTCATTGAAGGATGGGAGCGGCATGGATGCCGTAAGATATGCAATAGCAGACATGTTCAGAAAAGGCGATATAAGCAGTAATAATGAAGTTTATCTCACAGACAGAAGACATGCAGAAGCTCTGGCAAACGCTGAAAAGTCGCTCCGGATGGTCGCAGGCAGCATAGATTCTGGAATGAGCGAAGATTTCTATTCTATAGATCTGATGAATTGCTACTCAGAACTCGGAAAGATAACCGGAGACCAGGTCGATGATGACCTTGTGGAGGAAATCTTCTCGAAATTCTGCCTGGGGAAATAATAGCGTCACCTGAATTAAAGATAAAGAGTTCGTTTGTGTATGTCCGGCGTGGGCATGCTCTCGCGCTATTTGAGGTTAAATCAATATGAATTATACAATTATGACAGATATTTGTGTTATAGGTGCCGGTCACGCCGGATGTGAAGCTGCACTTGCGTGCGCCAGGCTCGGGCTTGATACGACCATCTTTACAATGAATGTCGACAGCATAGCAATGATGCCGTGCAATCCGCATATCGGCGGGTCTTCCAAAGGCCATCTTGTGCGTGAGATCGACGCGCTCGGCGGTGAGATGGGCAAGAATATCGACAAAACATTCATCCAGTCTAAGATGCTTAATGTTTCAAAGGGACCGGCCGTACATTCACTCCGTACACAGGCTGATAAAGCCGAATATTCGAAGAGAATGCGCCAGACTCTCGAGCATCAGGAACATCTCCACATAAGACAGGTCGAAGTGGCAAAACTTCTGACTGAGGGTGAACCTGAAGATAATGCGGGGCCTGTTACAAGTGAAGAGCCTAAGAATGATTGCCGCAAAGTTGTGGGTGTTCAGACCTGCACAGGAACAATATATGAATGCAAAGCAGCGATTATCTGTACCGGGACATATCTTAAGGCAAGGTGTCTTGTCGGTGAGACGATAACAGAAACCGGGCCGAGTGGGATGCAGAGATCGACATTTCTTTCTGACAGCCTCGCAGATGAAGGCATTGCATTAAGAAGATTCAAGACGGGAACTCCGGCCCGCATGGACGGCAGGACTCTTGATTATTCCGAAATGACAATACAAAACGGTGACAAAACCGTCATCCCTTTCTCATATTCAACAGATCCCAAAGATGGTCAGATCGATCAGGTGCCATGTTACCTCACATATACCAATGAGGAAACTCATGAAATAATACGGCAAAACATAGGCAGATCGCCAATTTACGCAGGAATAATTGAAGGCACAGGCCCACGTTACTGCCCTTCTATCGAAGATAAAGTCGTCAAGTTTCCCGACAAGATAAGACATCAGGTCTTCATTGAGCCGGAGGGACGCGGGACAAATGAAGTCTATATCGACGGGATGTCATCATCCATGCCGGACGATGTTCAGCAGCAGATGTACAGAACGGTGCCGGGGCTTGAGCACTGCGATATAGTGAAGAATGCATATGCGATCGAGTACGATTGCATAAACGCGAATATACTCAAGCAGACGCTTGAAACAAAGAATATTGAGGGCTTGTTTTGCGCAGGACAGTTCAATGGAAGCAGCGGTTATGAAGAAGCTGCAGCGCAGGGTCTCATTGCCGGAATAAATGCAGCGATGGAAATCAAAGGTGAGGAACCGCTCATTATCGAAAGGTCTGAAGCGTATATCGGTGTGCTGATCGATGATCTTGTGAGCAAGAATAATCTCGAGCCATATAGAATGATGACCTCGAGGGCGGAATACAGATTGCTGCTCCGTCAGGACAATGCTGACCTGAGGCTTAGAAAATACGGATACCGCGTGGGGCTCATTTCAAAACAGGAGTATGATCACGTCTGTTATAAAGAAAAAGCAATCACCGATGAGATTATGAGACTGAAAAGAACGAAGATCGGCGGGAGCGAAGCGGTTCAATCATTTCTTGAAAAGAACGGGTCGGCGACACTTAAGACGGCATGTTCACTGGCTGAGCTGATGTGCAGACCGGAGCTCGGATATGAAATGATTGCTGAGATCGATAAGGACAGACCTGAGCTCAGCAAAGAGATCACTGATCAGGTCGAGATAGAAATCAGATACGAAGGCTATATCGAGAGGCAGAAGAAGCAGGTCGAGCAGTTTGAAAAGCTTGAGCACAAGCGCATACCTGACAGCATAGATTACGATAAGGTGACAGGAATCAGGATTGAAGCCAGGCAGAAGTTCAAGAAATTCAGGCCGACATCAATAGGTCAGGCGGGCAGGCTTTCAGGAGTTACACCTGCGGATGTGCAGGTGTTACTGGTTTATATGGAGAAATTTCACGTGAAACAATAATGGGTGAGCAGACCAGGCAGGCGCGACTTGCAGTCCGATTGGTTCATAGTCCGGCGCGTCCTCGCAGTCCGATTGACTGGCCTGTATCGGTCATGCATAAAGAAAATGCGCA
>JAAZDA010000478.1 GCA_012512995.1 Clostridiales bacterium
CTGTACAAATAAAGTTGACCAATTGTTATTCTGAATGATAACAGGGCGCAGATTATCTGGGGTGATGATGAAATTTTCGGAAAAAACAAAAGAAAAAATTCAGAGGACAAGTATCAGGAGCAGGATATTTATTGCGATGATAGTAGTTTCTGTCGGGATAATTTCGCTCCTGGGTTCGGTAATCTACGGTTATTCGAGAAAGGTTATTGAGTCAAATTATCAGAGTATCCATTTAAGCAGTCTCCAGATAGCCAGCAATGTTATTGAACTGCAACTCAATAATGATGCGGAGCAGGCCAGGTCAATGCTTAATGACGAGGCATTTAAGACATTATTTAAGGATGAAAAGACAGGGACCAAAACATTTGGAAATAATAAGGTTCTTATGGAAAGGGCACTGCTCAAGTACAGCAGCAGTAATAATGACATAAGGGATATCCTTGTTGTCAATAACGCAGGAAACCTGTCATTTGTCAGCAAGTATGATCTGAACCGTCAGAGCGTCAATGAGTATTATAGTTCGGACAACATACTTGACAGATCATGGGTAAGTGACGCGATAGCTGCAAATGGAAAAGAAGTTTTCTATGGAGAGAATGTTCTTTTCAGCGAAGATGATAAAGATGATGCGGATAAGTCTTTTTCAATGGTGAAGGAAATGATCGATCCGGATACGCAGAAAGCCATGGGGTTTCTCGTATTTAACATAAGAAAATCAAGCCTCAGCGCTACGACCGGAACCCATGATGAAGGCTATTCGACAGGCCGCTATATGATACTTGATAAAGCACACGTGTCGGAGACGGGCTACCCAACAGTAGTCTATTCTACGGATTCTGTTGAAAGCCTGAAGAGAATAATGGATGCATATACGGGTTCTGATTCTGACATTCACTATCTGTTTACGACATATGAGAATGAAGTAAGCGGATGGGATATGGTCAATGTTGTTGATAAAAAGGACCTGTCGGGAACAACAAAATATATCGGGCTGATGATAGCGGTATTGTGTTTAGTCATGGTCGCACTTAGCGCGTATCTGTCATATAGGATCTCAAAATCTCTGACATACAGGCTCGGCAGACTTGAGAAGACCATTCAGCAGGTCAGTGATGGTAATTATGATATTGAAGAAGTCTTTGATAACAGCGAGGTGGGAAAAATAGGAAATCAGTTCAAGAAGATGGTGAATAGCAACCATGAACTGAACGATAAATTACTGAAGACAAAACTGAAAGAGAGAGAATCGGAGCTGTTGTTGCTGCAGACGCAGATAAACCCGCATTTTCTATACAATACACTGGACGCCCTGTATTTCATGGCTGTGATACACAGTGAAGATGAAATTGCGGAAATGGTTCATTCCCTGTCTGACACATTCAGGCTGAGTCTTAATAGAGGAGAGAAATTTATTACTGTAAGAGATGAGTTAAACAGGCTGAAGGCTTATATGAAAGTTCAGTCATTCAGATACAAAGACAGGTTTTCTCTGATCCTGAATGTTGAAGAAGGAATTCTTGACAGCAAAATAATGGTCTTTATTATTCAGCCGCTCGTCGAGAATGCATTTTACCATGGACTTGAGCCCAAAATAGGCAAAGGCTGGATAAAAGTCGGTGGCATACGCAGTAATGGATGTTTTGTCTTTACGGTAGAGGACAATGGGGTAGGCATGGAGGATATTTCCGCAGCCCTTACGGGATATGGATTGAAAAACATCGAAGAGAGAATTGAACTCTATTATGGAGAAGGATACGGATTAAAATTCAGCAGTACCAAAGGGGAAGGAACAATTGTGACAGTGGTGGTGCCTGAAGAAGCTGAAGAGGCACGTCTATCAGGCGGCGATGATTGATCTTATAAGGAGCATTGAACCATGCACAGAATTTTTATTGTTGATGATGAAGAAATTGTAATTGAAGGTATTTCCACGATTATTGAGAGATATATGCCGGACTGTGTAGTCACCGGATCTGCAACAGATGGAATATCAGCGAGAAATGAGATCCTCGAAAAGAAACCGGATGTACTCGTTACTGATATAAGAATACCCGGGATGGATGGCCTGTCACTTATTGAAGATGTCAGGCAGTTCCTGCCAGACATGATCTGTATTGTAATAAGTGGATATATGGAATTCGAATATGCAAGACGGGCTTTACAGATGGGGGTAAAAGACTATATTGATAAACCCGTGACCATAGAAAAACTTAAGAAATCAATCGAAAATCTTGGGCGTTTTGATAATGTCAAAAAGGCTGAGCATGAAGATGTTCCGGATGTCAAAATGACCGAGACCGGACATTCTGCAATTGACAGAGCATTGGCGTTCATCAATGACAATTATGATCGTGATATTGGACTCAGCGAAGTAGCATCTGTCGTTGATATGAATCCGGCATATCTGTGCGTATTGTTCAAGGAGAATGTTGGGGAAAGTTTTATCAAGTATCTTACAAAAGTGCGGATAAATAAGGCAAAATCGTTGCTTGCCAGTGGGATGAAAGTCGTGGATGTGAGTGGAATGGTAGGATACAATGATTGCCGGTATTTCTGTGACATTTTTAAGAAACATGAGAATATGACCCCGAACGAATATAAAAGCACAATAAGAATATAGTTTCGAGTGACATTCGTAATCCTGCATTAAACATAGGATGTTTAATTGTGCAAAGTGCTCAAAAGATTAAATGAATCTAAAAATTTTATACAACAAAACAAAATAATTCCCACTGGCTCAAAATTATTACCGTGATAATGTATAGTTATGAAACAAATTTACATCATTGGATGTAAATAATAACAAATGCAGAACGGAGGCTTTTATGAAGAAGAAAATGGTTTCATTTGTACTGAGCGTTGCAATGGTATCTGCTATGCTCGCTGGTTGTGGGTCGACCACATCATCAGGATCTGCAGCATCTGATACAACTGCTGCATCAGGGAGTGCCGCAGCTTCTACAGCCGCAGCAGACGCTTCTGCCGCGACATCGACAGCGGCTTCTACTACAGATTTCACGGGAGAGGATCCCCAGTTGTCAAAAGATCTGAAGATTCTGTCAATCTGGGCAGAAGACAATGACAATGGTGTATTGATCAATGATATCTGCAAAGCATATCAGGAAGTAAACCCGAATTTCACTTATGAGTATGAAGTTGTTTCAGCTGATGATCTCAAGCAGAAGATAGCTACGCTTGTAGCTTCAGATGATCTTCCTGATATGTTCGCATATGAGTCAGGCGCTCCTATTGTAGACCTCATCGAAGCTGATAAGATCGTCGATATCGGGGCAGAGCTCGACAAGATAGGCGACAGCGCATATGTAACTGATTCAGCTACATCACTGCTTCAGACACTTTCAGGAACAGATTCGATCTATGATCTGCCGCTTGGCATGAATGTCGAAGGCTTCTGGTACAATAAGGCACTGTTCGAGCAGGCAGGGATCACAGAAACTCCGGCTACATGGGATGATTTTGAAGCTGATCTCAAGAAACTCAGCGATGCAGGGATACAGCCTCTGGCATGCGGCGCAGGTGACAAGTGGGGAGCTACACGTCTTATCAATGCATATACAGTCAGAACTCTTGGCCCCGATGCAATGTCGAATGCGGCAGATGGAACAACAAAGTATACAGACGAAGGATATGTTGCAGCTGCACAGAAAATCCAGGATTGGAACAATGAAGGCTATTTCGGACAGGGCGTTACCACTGTGGATATGAATACAGCAGGCAGCATGCTCATGAGCGGAAAAGCAGCAATATTCTATAATGGCTCGTGGTTTACATCGAACCTCAACGATACTACAGCCAATCTTGCAGGTGAGGACGGAATCGGATTCTTCAATATCCCTGTTGCGGATGAGTCAATCAGCGCAGCTGATTCATATTCAATGAACTGCGGAAATATTCTCTGCCTCAGCAAATCCAAATATGATGATGCTACAACATGGTTCCTGAAGTATTTTGTTGAACATATGGGCGACGAGGCTATGTCAAAGCAGGGCTCAATAAAAGGATATACATACACAGCAGATACATCATCAGTATCAGGATACACAAAGCTCGTACTTGACGAGATAGATAAAGCAAAGTCAGCATTCACATGGTACGAAGCAACTATGAATTCCGAGGTCTCTACTGTCACGCAGGACAATGTACAGACTCTTATCAATGGCGATATGACTGCTGAGGAATATATGCAGTCGATCCAAGACGCTTCAGATAACAGCGCCCAGTAATAGTTTAGCGGAAGCAGGGTCAGGGATGATGAAAAGTCATTGCGACCCTGCTTTTTTTTGCAAAGGAGGTCAACATTGAAAAACGTATTGGGCAATAAAAAAGCAATCGCTCTTTTCGTTATACCTGGTCTGGTCGTCTATTCCTGTATAGTAATGCTCCCGGTAATATGGTCGTTCTATTATTCGTTTTTTTCAGGATCGCCGGGACTTAAGTGGGAATTCTGCGGACTTGATAATTTCAAAAGACTGTTCACGGATAATAATTTCAAGGACGCTCTTGTCGTCAATGTCAAATATATTGCTGTCGTAATGCTGGGGCAGGTGGGACTTGGTCTGGCAATGGCGTTGATGTTCAAATTCTGGCTGAAAAAAGGGAAGAACATAATCAGGACTCTTGTATTCTTCCCGGTAGTCCTTCCTACAGTTGCAGTAGGCCAACTGTTTTCAAAGATATATGAGATCCAGCCGAACTATGGACTTCTTAACAGCCTTTTATCTGCACTCGGGCTCACAAATCTTGTGCAACCATGGATAGGACAGTCCAAAACAGCTTTATGGTGTCTGTGTGCAATGGATATTTGGACAGCGATAGGCTTCTATGCAGTAATCTTCTATGGAGCGATCCTGGATATACCGGACGATGTAATAGAGGCAGCCAGGATTGACGGCTGTGGCGGTTTTAAATTATTCAGATATATAATGGCACCTCTTCTTCATTCAATCACGATCGTATGTCTTGTGTTCAGTTTTTCGGGAACAGTCAAAATGTTCGAGTCGTCGATGGCGTTGACAAACGGAGGACCTGGAAATGCTACAAGGTCTCTTTCAATGTATATGTATCTGACGTCATTCTCATATAACAAAGTCGGTTATGGATCGGTCATAGCGTTGTTTATTTTCTTCCTTTGCATAATCGGTTCAAGCATCATCAAGATATTTGACAGGACAGAAAGCTATTATTAACACCATCCTGACCCGACACTGTAATTCCTGACGATTTATGAATAAGAAATGAGGCAATGCATTATGAAAAAATACAAAGTCAAAAAGGATTTAAATAAGGTATTGATAGTACTGATAGTTGCTGTCATTCTGATAATTGATGTATACCCGATCTTCTGGATGATCACAGCATCATTTAAACAGCAGTATGAGTGGTCGATGTATCCGGCTTTTTCGCTGAATAAAGGTTTCTATTTTCAGAACTATATAGATGCATGGACAAGGGGACGTATGTCGACGTTCTTCAGGAACAGCCTGATCTACACATTGATCTCGCTTGTTTTTATTGTAGTATTCTCAACGACAGTTGGATTTGCTGTGACAAAAATGAACTGGAAGCTGAAGGGCTTTGTAAACAATTACTTCCAGCTTGGCATCATGGTCCCTACAGCAATCGCACTTATTC
>JAAZDA010000479.1 GCA_012512995.1 Clostridiales bacterium
AATCAACTGATACAGGGAGCTATAGGCGCTTTTGCAATAGCCGGCGGGATGCTGCTGATTTCGCTGATCTTTGATAAAGTGAGCGGCAAGGAGAGCCTGGGCGGCGGAGACATCAAACTTTTTTTCGTTGTGGGACTTTACCTGGGCGGGCTCTGCGGATTCCTTAGTGTCATTGTTTCGTGTGTAATAGGACTTCTGTTCGTTGTTTTGCTTAAAAAGCAGAAGATCCCGTTTGGCCCGTCGATCTCGATAGGATTGCTTCTGTGCGCGATGTGGGGCGACAAAGCTGTAAACTGGTACATGAATCTGTTATTATGAATTGGATGTTTATAAGTCAGTGGATAAGAAATGAGGTAAGGGATGTCTGACAAAAAACTGCTCGGTATTGACATAGGGAGTTATAGACTGAAGATTGTTGAAAGCGACGGAGGAAGGCTAAGGAAAGCCGTCACAGTAGATCTCCCTGACAATCTTGTGAAGAACGGGCGAATAGTAGCCTTTGCCGCAATGGCACTCTTCATCAAAGAGACCCTCAGGCAAAACAAGTTCAGATACAAAGACTGTGCGGTGTCGTTATCACAGGAAAACTACTATACCCGCCGAGTCCATCTTCCACTTATGACGACGGCGCTTCTTGATGTCAATCTTCCATTTGAATTCCACGACTATATAAGCGGAGATCTCGGCAATTATGTCTATGATTATGCTGTATTGTCCATGGATGATAAGAACATGGATCTCATGGCGGCTGCGACAGCGAAGGATCTGGTAACCAACTACCGTGTGATGATGAAGAAGGCGGGGCTAAAGCTTGTCAGGATAGTGCCGGATGTTTTGGCTCTTGCAGCGATCCTTTATCACCCGGAGAGGATCGTGGATCCATCCAAAACGAAAAAGGAACTGAGCGATGCACGACGCGCGGTAGAGAAAAAGCTTCAGACCGAGCGTGCAGCGCGTGAGAAGGCAGCAAGAGAAGAACAGGTCGAGGCAAGAAAGGCTGAGAAAGAGAAAGAAAAAGCGGCTAAGAAGCTTGCTAAGAGCGGCTTTGTCGTGGATAGCGCGGAGACCGCAGATCAGCCCACTGTGGAGACGGCTAATGAAGTTAAGCCTGAGACAGCTTCAGAAAACACCGCTGCAGAAAATACCGCGGTGACCCAGAGCGACAGCAATGAAGCTCAGGATTTTGCTGTGCTTGACATCGGATACAGCAATGCAAAACTCCACTTCTTCTCAAAAGGAACATTCGAGATCACAAGAACGATGGAAGAGGGAGAGAAAGAACTAGCTCAGCACATTGTGGACGAGCGCGGTATCGATATTCATATAGCAATGCTCAAGCTCGAACACAATCAGGACAACATCCTGAGTGAACAGGGGACGGTCGACCAGTTCGATGCCATATCGACAGAAATCATGCGTGTCATGAATTTCTACAGCTACAACAACGCAGGCAATACGATAGACAGAATTTATTATTTTGGCGGAGGAACGAACATTCCCTCGCTTATCGCCGCAATCGGACAATCGACAGGACTGCCAATGAGCCCGCTGACTGAGCTGATCCCTGGCATAACGGATGATGACAGGAACAACCTCGGGTATGGCCCGCAGGCATTCGGAGCGACGATAGAATAAGCATAAGAAATAAATGCAGGAGGGGATACCTTGGCAGCGAAAAAATCAGACATCAGTATCGGCGGGCAGAATAAGTACCCTAAGAAAACATCTGTTAATCTGTGCATAGTGGAGAGCCATCTCAGACAGAATATCATTTCACTTCTTGTTTTTGCAGCTTTCATGTGCGTGGTTCTTGTATTCGTGAGAATTTTCGTCATGGGACAGTACGCAGAAGTCGACAAAATGGAGCAGGCGTACAACTCCAGACAGCAGGAACTAACGGATCTCAGGGACAGCAATTCGAATTACGAGGAAGTCCGCGCTGATTACAGTCATTACGGAAACGGCTATCTCAATGATGAAGAAACAATTGAACAGGACAGACTTGAGATACTCAAGGTCGTTGAGGACAAGCTCCTGCCGGCAGGTGCGCTTGAGAATATCAGCATCGATGGCAACACGGCGACACTGACGATCAATAACAAGAAGCTCGCAAATGTATCAGACATAGTTGCATCCCTTGAAGAGAACGACATTGTTGAATATGCTACGGTCACAAATTCAGCGACCGAGGATCAGATGAATCAGACGGCGCAGGACGGGACAGAGACAGAGTCAGCGCAGAATCTGTCAGTAACTTCAACTATGACGATCGTTTTCAAAAACGCCGGAACAGCGACGGACAGTGCGGATGCAGCATCTACACAGGGAGGCGAGTGATCATGAGCAGAGAGTTCACTAAGAAAGAAATAGTTCTGATCCTGATTCTTGTGGCCATACTTATGGGGCTGCTGTACTACCAGTTTATTTTTACTGATATTCAGAACAAGAAGGCATCTTTCGACACGGCTGACGTCGAGGATGAGATAATGATCGAAGAGACCAAAGCAAACACTATAGCAAATATGCAGGCCGAGATAGAGGCAAATAAGGGCAATGAATCAACGGGTTATGTCGAAACATATAACAACCTGAAGGCTGAGATAAATATGCTGAATGATATTTTCTCCGATTCTGACACATTCAGTTTTGGCTTCGATCAGGTAACTGCTGACGGCGATGCCGTGCGGCGCAATATCAATGCGACATTTACGACTAAGGATTACGCCACTGCCAGAAAGATTATAACCGAGCTCCACGATTCCAAATACAGATGCCTTATCCGCAACCTGGCAATAGCGGCGCAGGGAACAAAGACTGCTGAAGGAACAAGCGAACTCGACCTGAATAATGGACCTGTTTCAGTCAGCCTGACTGTTGAATTCTTCGAAACACTTTATGGCGCGACGTCTACTGATGGTCTTGATATAGCGACAGAAGCGGCAGACACAGGAGATTCATCGCTTACTGATACACTATCAAATGAAACTGATACTTACGAAAATCTCGGTACAGAGTAAGCC
>JAAZDA010000480.1 GCA_012512995.1 Clostridiales bacterium
ACACTAGTTTTGCCATCTGCCCCGGGAACGAAGCGTCAAACCCCGGGTAAAGCTTCCCATCATCAGCCATCGCAGGATCAACAATGCGCGGTGCACCGGGAGCAAGGAAGTCTGATAGTTTCTCGACGCACTCTATCTGCTCCGCTGAGCCCAGATACCCACTGTACACAGCGTCGAAGCGGAATTCCTCTGCCTTCCAGTGATCCATTATCCCCTGCATGTCTCCTGTCAGGTCCCTGAAAGTAAAACCCTTGAATGCCGTGTGCGTCGAGAGTACCGCCGTCGGAAGGACAGCGGCCTCAACTCCCATCGCCGAAATGATCGGAAGCGCCACTGTGAGTGAGCACTTCCCGACACATGAAATATCCTGAACTGTTACTATTCTCTTCATAACTTCTCCCGTTTTATTATCATTTGTTTTACCGGTAATATAACATGGGTTTTTGCTTATATCTGCAATAATAGTGTTAAAAATACGTTAAGTCTCACTCATCGCATAAATCACTGTTCCCTGCATTCAAGGAATCTGAATGGTTCATCATCTGGCATCTGAAGGTATTCAAACATAAGAAATGCTGTGCGCACTGAGACCTTCTCCTCGTTCAGTATGCGACGGGCTTCTTTTTTGTCCGCCAGGAGGCTCTCTATCCACTCTGAGCTCTCATTCTCGGGTTTTCCATCGAGATCATCCACGAAGCCGAATACGGCCGTCCCTGGCTCGTCCGAGAAGCCTGGCACAAGAAAGAATGGTTTTCTGCAGAACGCTTCCCCGCCGGTGTACTCAGTAAAGTGAAAGCCTGTCTCCTCTTTTATCTCACGTGCGGCCGCCTGTCCCGCATCCTCTCCCGGATCTATGAGTCCTGCAGGCAACGTATATATTTCTTCATCGACAGGAAAACGGTACTCATGGACAAGAGCGAGCCTCGGATGTTCCTCTCTGGTCACAGCGTAAATGCATATTCCTTCACTGACGAGTTCATGTGTTTTGATCTTGAGTTTATCTTCCGGATTGCGCGAGCAGTAATAATAGTCTCTGTCCACACCGGCTCTGTCCGTGAACTTGAGGTGGTACATGTTGAGGAACTTGTTGTCTGTCTGCTTTTCAATACTTTCTATGTGTCCCATTTCATTGGCTCCCGTGTGATTATTTCTTCATGATCTTATGAATAATGTATCTGAGAACAAGGATGCCGCTTGATGCGAGCGCGAAAACAAATCCGACGACACCCAGCAATGGCATTCCGTATATCTGCGGCTTCATATCTGTCGTACACACGATGCTCGACCCGATAAGGAGTGCTGCTATGCAAAGTCCTATGACAAGATTTCTTACAGAGGCATATATAAGTTCAGAGAGTCCCTGTGACGAATGGAGAGTCATGTTCATCTGCCCATGCCCTGCAAGATACTCTCTCATTATGTCTGTCGTGAGTGATGGTATCTCAATGCTTTTGTGCAGTGAACGATATATGTGTCTGCCATCCCTCCTTAGTTCGGCTTTCAAGTCATAATCTTCCATGGCGTTCTCTGTGATCCTGGAGCTTGCGATCTCCGCCATATTGATATCAGGACTTATCACCGCCAGGACGCCCTGTACATGAGTCAGCCCGCGGCAAAGCATTGTCATTCCGTGTGGAAGTGAGATTTTATTTTCCTTCATGATGTCCATGAGAGCCTGCATGGAATCAGGCACATTTATGCTTCCCATGGAAGCAGAGCCGTATTCCTGAAGAAATCCCTTCAGATCGACATATAGTTTTTTCCTGTCAGGTTTTCCCTTGAAATCTCCAAGATCAAGAACAGCATTTTCCACTTCATCAATATCGTGAAGAGCAATGCCTTTGACTCCCCTGACCATGATTTTCCTGTCGCGGTCAGTCAGTCTTCCCATCATTCCCATGTCAATCCAGACAATTTTGCCATCTGCGATCTTTACGTTCCCGGGATGAGGATCGGCATGAAAAAAGCCATCTTCCATCACCTGCTTGATAAAGCTGTTTACGAATTTCTGTCCGATCTCATCGAGGTCATAGCCACCCGCCCTGAGCGCAGCGACATCATTGATTGCACAGCCTTTTATGTATTCCATCACCAGAATATGATTTGTGGAAAAACGCCTGTACAGCTTTGGGCATCGGACATATTTGATATCTTTATTGTTCCGCGCGAATTCATCCATGTTGGATTCTTCTTTGCGGAAATCCATCTCTTCCTGAGCGACAGACCACATCTCGTCGAGGACCATATCAAGGTCGACCAGGTTCTTCAGATCTCCCACAGGAGGAAGGAACCTGACTGCTTTGTGAAAAAGAACGATATCTCTCGACATCGTTTCATATATACCTTTTCTCTGGACCTTTATTATGACATCAGGATCTCCGCCATCTCCGGAAGCAAGTGAGCAGGCGTCATCAGCATCACCTGTGCTCCCGCTGCAGACCGCGGCTCTGAGTTTTGCCCTGTGCACCTGCGCTATGGATGCCGATCCCAGAGGCGTCTCATCAATCGATGTGAAATATTCCTTCCAGGAGCATCCAAGAGAATCATTCAGCACTTCCTCAACGTCAGAAAATGACATGGGCGTCACGTCGGATGTGAGCTTCATCAGCTCATCGCAGTATCTCTTTGGAAGAATGTCCGAATGCATGGACATAATCTGGCCAAGCTTAATAT
>JAAZDA010000481.1 GCA_012512995.1 Clostridiales bacterium
GCTGGTACGAGAGCGCCTGGATATCGTTAGACGCAGACAGTATCACGTAGTCCCAGACCGGCAGCTGATACTCCGAAGTCCCGGCCTTCTCCCGTGAGAGAATATCACGGTACAAGGCCATCGCATCGTTATATGATTGTTGCAGAAACAGATTCCTGTAATTTCTCACCATACCCATAACTCCCCATTATCAGCATTGCTGCTTTTCAGCCCAGCACGTCGTGGTACACACGCATAACGTTTCCGTGGTATATTCCTTCGATCTCGCTCTCGCAAAAGCCCTGTTTCTTCAGTTCATCAATTAGGAGCGGCATCTTCGATGCATTCGGTATTTCAAGTCTTCCGCAGTCGTCGATCCCGTCGAAATCTGAGCCAAAACCAACGACTCCCACACCGCCGACGTCCATCATGTGGCGCGCATGTTTTGCCAGAAGTTCCAGCGTACAGCGGCTCGTCTCTTCTTTTTCAACAGGCATGACAAAACTTGAGCAGAAGTTAAGTCCTATGACTCCGCCGTGCTCTCCGACTATTCTTATCATGTCGTCTGACATATCGCGATTGCAGCCGCAGAGCGCGCGGGCGTTCGAGTGGCTTGCGACAAATGGCCCTTTCATGATCTGCGCCGCATCGTAGAATCCCGCATCCGACAGATGTGAAACATCAAGTATCATGTTCATGTCCTGCATGGCTTCGACAAATTCTCTTCCGAGTTTTGTCAGGCCGTCGTCAGTGCGCGGCACAAACTGATAGTACTTGCGAAAATCCTGTCTGAATCCATCCATCGGGCGGTTCGGATGACCGAGCTCGTTGTCGTGATTCCATGTCAGCGTCATCATCCTCGCGCCGTCATCGTAAAGCTCTCTCAGGTGGTCAAGGCTGCCCTCGCAGACGCCGCCTTCCTCTATAGTAAGAAGTGCCGAAATGAGGCCCTTCTTCTCGTTCTCTTCGATTTCAGTCGCGCTCCTGACCTGACGGATCGTGTCAGAGTTCGCTGCCATCTGATCCTTGAAAACACCAATCAGCTGGTTCACGGTCCACCACGGATCCATGAGTTCCGGGTGCCTCGGATCAGGGTGAAGCTCCGGCTTTCCGCTTTCACCTTCTGCCGCGCCTGATGCCTTCTTGTCCTTGTATGTCCTGTGATCGTCAGCTGCCGCGTCCTCGTGCCCGAGTCCGTCAAAACCCACTTCCCTGTGCAGCTGGACAAAACATCCGAAGTTCTGACACAGGCAATCGCCCGCCTTCAGCTTCTCAATATCTATCATGAGATTGTTCTTCTTCAGCTCGATCGGCTCACCCTCGCGGCCATAGCCGTTCTGCTCCCTCAGCCTCGAATACCAGATCTCCGAAATCGTGTCACTATGCATATCAATATACTTCATGAAATTGCCTCCTCATATGACCCCGAGGTTGCTTTGGTCAACCTCACAATCGTAATTCTAATAATATCCACGCGGTTGACCTTGCAACCTCGTATGCATAAATGCGTTTCACGCATGCCGTTACCCGCCGAGGTTGGTAGTTACACCCCGAGGTTGGTCGTTACCCGCCGAGGTTGGTAGTTACACCCCGAGGTTGCGCAGCAACCTCGTATGCAAAAATGTTGCTACGCAACATTTTATGCATTGCCGTCCCAGCAGTACGTGCAAAGTTTGCATCTTTCTATTCCAACTGCATCTATCATA
>JAAZDA010000482.1 GCA_012512995.1 Clostridiales bacterium
AGATGGATCCGCAGCTTTATGTGGGTTGCGCGCCTCACCAGGTAGATAAGTACCTTGAGACAGTTGTGCAGCCGATGCTGGATGCGAATCAGGAAGAGCTCGGAGTGAAGGTTGAGATTACGGTATAAATTGAGCTTATGATGGCCATCAGAAATATTGATTTTACTTATATATATGCCTGAGATATACTGTCACTTGGTGCCTGAGAAGACGCCGACAACATATCACAGCCGTAAAACCGCATACGCGGATATTCCGGCGCGGGGACTTCGCGAAAACGCTCAGTCCAGGGAGGCAAGGGAAAAATGGTAAAAGCAGTAGTTGGAGCAAACTGGGGCGATGAAGGTAAGGGCAAGATCACTGATACACTGGCTGACAGCGCTGATGTTGTCATCAGATTTCAGGGCGGCGCAAATGCAGGTCATACGATAGTTAACGAGTATGGCAAATTCGCACTTCACACCGTTCCGTCAGGTGCCTTTCATCAGAACATAATGAATATCATGGGTTCGGGAGTGGCTTTCGATATTGAAAAGTTCATGAATGAGCTGAAATCCATAACAGATAAAGGAGTACCGCAGCCTCAGATAATGGTATCAGACAGAGCACAGGTCATGATGCCGTACCACGTATTGTTCGATACACTTGAGGAAGCAAGGCTGGCCGGCAAGAGTTTTGGTTCGACGAAGTCAGGCATAGCTCCTTTCTATTCAGACAAATATTCCAAGATCGGCTGGCAGATCAATGAGTTCTATCAGGATGATGATGTTCTCATGGAGAAGATCAACCGCATCGCCGATATCAAGGATTGCCTTCTTGTAAATCTTTATCACACGGATCCAATAGACCGCTCAGGACTTCTTGCATGGATCAGGGAACAGCGCACTAAGGTCGAGCCCTATATCGGAAATGTCAGCGAGTATCTTGGGGAGGCCATAAAGGCAGGCAAAACAATTCTCCTCGAAGGTCAGCTCGGCACAATGAAGGATCCCGACAACGGAATATATCCTATGGTCACATCGTCATCGCCTATCGCAGGTTTTGGCGCAGTGAGCTGCGGAATTCCGCCTTATGAGATCAAGCAGATCGTTGTTGTTTCCAAGGCATATTCATCTGCGGTAGGCGCCGGTGAATTCGTCTCAGAGATATTCGGAGATGAGGCTGTTCTCCTTCGCAATCACGGCGGAGACGGCGGCGAGTACGGAGCTACTACAGGACGCCCAAGAAGAGTCGGCTGGTATGACTGCGTTGCATCCAAATATGGCTGCCGCGTGCAGGGTGCGACAGATGTTGCATTCACAGTCCTTGATGACCTCGGTTATCTCGATGAGATCCCGGTGTGTGTAGCATATGAACTTGATGGAAAGCAGATAACAGAATTCCCTGTGACTAAGGATCTCCACCGCTGCAAGCCAGTATATAAGACATTTAAGGGCTGGAAGAGCGATATCCGCGGCATAAGAAAGTTCGAGGATCTTCCGCAGGAAGCTCAGGACTATGTGAACTATATTGAACAGCAGATAGGATTCCCTATAACAATGGTCTCGAACGGTCCCGCGAGAGAAGACATCATCTATCGTGAAAGTCCGCTGAAGAAATGATCATGTAAATGGATTTTCAGCATTGACAGATCCAACGGTGAACAGTAACGCATATTCTTCAGACTGTGATATTGCGAGAGCAGCATCACAGTCTGTTTTTGCAATAAGTATGATTTTGATTGTCAACAACCAGGTGGTTTAGTATCATTGCATTTGTGGCAACAGTGGTAATGTTGTGGAGACCTGAGGTAAAAAATGCAGGTAAATCTTGAGTATTACAGAGTTTTCTATTATGTCGCAC
>JAAZDA010000038.1 GCA_012512995.1 Clostridiales bacterium
GCCGCATATATAATAATCGCCATAGGCAACATGATCCCGGTGCCGATCATTTTCTTCTTCGCGAGAAGAGTACTTGAATGGGGCAAGGACAAAAAGGTCATAGGCAAATTCTTTACTTTCTGTCTCGAGAAGGGACACAAAGGTGGAGAAAAGCTAAAGGAGAAAGCAGGCAAAGGATTATACTGGGCGCTTCTCATATTTGTAGGAATTCCGCTCCCCGGGACAGGCGCGTGGACCGGAACACTTGCAGCGTCGATACTGGACATGGATTTTAAAAAGAGTGTATGGGCTGTAATGGGCGGAGTGGCGCTGGCAGGCGTAATAATGGCTGTCGTCAGTTTTGCTGTGGCATCAGGGGTCACAGCGGTCGCAGGCTGAATATGTATCAGGTGGGGTGACTATGGAAAGTAAAAAATATGACGTAAAGACCGGAGATATGATCGTCAGTCTCAGGCATCTGCCGGAAGTCCCGAAAACGGATGACAGCATAAGGATAGTGAGAGCGCTTGCGATGGGCAGGTCAAGGATCCTGAAATTTGCTGCGGAAAAATTTGAACCGAACTGGGCTGATGAGGCGGCGCAGGCACTGAGCCAGCAGCCGTCAAATTGTTTTATTGCAATAGAGGGCGGCAAAGTAGTCGGCTTTTCATGTTACGATGCTACTGCAAAGGATTTCTTCGGGCCTATAGGTGTGGATGAGAGCATGCGCGGCAGAAAAGTCGGAGCGGCCCTGTTCATCAGGACTCTTGAAGCGATGAGAGATGATGGATATGTTTACGCAATAATCGGCTGGGTAAGCACTGCGGCAGGCTTTTATGAAAAACTGCTCGGCGCGAAATTTATTGATGACAGCGAGCCGGAGAACAGTATTTACGCGGATCGTGTTGAAGGCTGACAGAGTGAAAGGCAAGTATGAAAGACGGTTTTGTAAGGGTAGCAGCGGTGACGCCGAAAATAACGGTTGCGGATCCGGATGCAAATATCGCTGAAATAGAAGCTAAATTCGACGAAGCGGCAGATAAGGGTGCAAAGATCATCGTATTTCCTGAACTTTGCATAACCGGATATACCTGCGGGGATCTGTTCCTTCAGGATACCCTGATCAAAAAGGCGGTTTCTGCTCTTGATATGTTCATCAGGCATACAAAGGGGCAGGAAGCTCTTGCTTTTGTCGGCCTCCCGCTGAGATCAGGCGGAAAGCTTTACAACACAGCCGCAGCGGTACAGAACGGAAATCTGCTGGCTTTTATTCCAAAGCGTTTTATTCCGAATTATTCAGAGTTTTACGAGGAGAGACATTTCACGCCTGGCACGAAAGAAGTGCGTGACATTTGTTTTGACGGAAAACAAGTGCCGTTCGGCAGCAGGATAATGTTCGATATTGACTGTGTCGAGGAATTAAGTGTCTGCGCGGAGATCTGCGAGGACGTCTGGGTCGCTGATGCGCCTTCAAACGAGCATGCACTTGCGGGAGCCACGGTGATAGTCAATCTTTCGGCTTCTGATGAGGTGGTCGGAAAGGGACAGTACCGCGAACAACTCGTAGGAATGGCGAGCGCCAAAACTGTTTCAGCGTATATTTATGCGGATGCCGGAGACGGGGAATCTTCAACTGATCTTGTATTCGGCGCGCAGAACATGATAGCTGAGAACGGTGTCATGCTTGCAGAATCAGGACTTTTTGAGACAGGAGTCACCTGCGCTGATATTGATATACAGCGGCTCATGCATGACAGGCAGAGAATGAACACCTTTGGGCAGGAAAAAGCAGAGGCGGAATATGTGCATATTCCTGTTCACATAGCTGCCTGTGAAACGGCCGTGAAGAGAGCATTTGATCCGAAGCCGTTCGTGCCGTCTGATGAGAAGAAGAGAAGAGAGCGCTGCGAGGAAATATTCGCCATTCAGTCGAGAGGACTCAAAAAGCGCTTTGAGCATACACACTGTGACACAGCAGTGATAGGTGTTTCAGGAGGACTTGATTCGACGCTTGCACTTCTTGTTGCGGCACGCGCTTTTGATCTTCTTGGAATAAAAAGAGAGAACATAATCGCAGTGACACTCCCATGTTACGGGACAACTGAGCGCACACATTCAAATGCCCTGGAGCTGGCCAAGTCACTTGGCGCAACACTAAAGGAAGTCAATATAAAAGAAGCCGTGGGGATTCATCTGCGTGATATCGGTCACGACCCTGAAGTGCACGATGTGACTTATGAGAATTCGCAGGCAAGGGAACGTACACAGGTTTTGATGGATATTGCGAATCAGTCGAACGGTCTTGTCATTGGAACAGGCGATATGTCCGAGCTGGCGCTCGGCTGGGCGACATACAACGGCGATCATATGTCGATGTACGGCGTTAATGCCGGAGTGCCCAAGACACTGGTGCGGCATCTTGTCCGCTACTGCGCCGACACGGCGGAAAATGATGACCTGCGCGCAGTGCTGCTGGATGTCCTTGATACACCTGTTTCCCCTGAGCTTCTCCCTCCGACAGCGGACGGTATGATATCACAGAAGACGGAGGATCTCGTTGGGCCTTATGAACTTCATGACTTTTTCCTCTATTACATGCTCCGCTGGGGTTTCGGACCATCCAAGATACTTCGTCTTGCTGGTATTGCGTTTGATGGCGTTTATGATGAAGGTGTGATTCTTAAATGGCTTAAGAAGTTCTATTACAGATTCTTTGCGCAGCAGTTCAAACGTTCATGCCTGCCGGACGGACCAAAGGTAGGTTCAGTGGCATTATCACCGAGGGGCGATTTCAGGATGCCGAGCGATGCTTCAGTCAGCGCCTGGATAAAGGAACTGGAGTGAACCTCAGAGGCGCGGAAACCGGCAAAACTTGTTTTGACCGTATTTCCTGAAAGTGAGATCGCTTATGAAACTTGAATTTACTAAGATGGAAGGCTGTGGGAACGATTATGTTTATGTCAACGGTTTCACGCAGAAAGTAAAGGCCGAGGACAAATCGGCTCTTGCTGTAAAGCTTTCTGACAGGCATTTCGGTATAGGCGGAGACGGGCTGATCTTCATAAACCCGGGAAAAACGGCGCCGTTTGAAATGGAAATGTATAACCTGGACGGAACTCGCGGCGAGATGTGCGGGAACGGAATACGATGCGTCGGAAAGTACATTTATGATCACGGTCTTTGCGAAGATACGAACATTGATGTCGAGAGTGCAGGCAAAGTCAAACATCTCGTGATGACGCCGGGATCTGACGGAAAGATTGCAAGTGTGCGTGTTGATATGGGAGCGCCGATACTGGATCCGGAGGACATTCCTTACAAGAGGACTGAAAGCGGCATTCAGGCGTTTGGAGAAGGCCCTGTCGTAAGTGAAGGCGTGGTCTATGATAACAGTATCGTTGACATAACAGCTGTTTCGATGGGCAATCCTCACTGCGTGATCTTCTGCGATAAAGATGCTGACCTTGACAAAATGGACATTTCTCATATCGGGCCGTTTTTTGAATCAGAACCTCATTTTCCGAAGAAGACAAATGTTGAGTTCGTCAGAGTCATCAACAGGAACAATATTGAGATGAGAGTCTACGAACGCGGGACAGGTGAGACACTTGCCTGCGGGACCGGGTGCTGCGCATCTGTTGTGGCAGGAGTCCTGAATGATTATACTGACCGGGAAGTCAGGGTCAGGATCAGGGGAGGCGAACTCCTTATTAACTGGGATGAAGCAAAGAATACAGTGTTCATGACAGGGCCGGCGACAGAGGTTTTCAGCGGAACTATAAACATATATTAAAGGAGGCAGACATGAGTGCAGGTATAGTTGTAATCCTTATCCTTATTATTATTCTGATCGTTGTTCTGGCAACAAGTCTTAAGATAGTGAGCCAGAGCACAGTGGCGATCCTCGAACATCTCGGCAGGTTCAAGTGCATCTGGGAAGCCGGACTTCACTTCAAGATCCCGTTCTTCGACCGCGTGGTCAGGACTGTTTCTTTGAAAGAGCAGGTCCTCGATTTCCCGCCGCAGCCTGTAATAACAAAGGATAATGTCACAATGCAGATAGACTCTGTTGTTTTCATGAGAGTCTTTGATGCAAAATTATATACATACGGTGTTGAGAATCCCATTTCCGGTCTGCAGAATCTGTCTGCAACCACGCTCCGCAATATCATAGGAGACATGGAGCTCGATCAGACTCTTACGAGCCGTGAGACTATAAACAATAAACTGCAGATGATCCTCGATGAAGCCACGGATCCGTGGGGAATCAAAGTCACACGTGTTGAGATCAAGAACATTCAGCCTCCGAAGGAAATCGAAGAGGTCATGACAAAACAAATGAGAGCGGAGCGTGAGCGCCGTCAGACCGTACTTGAGGCGCAGGCGCATCAGGAAGCCGTTGTCTCAAGAGCAGAAGGTGACAAGAAGGCCAAGATACTTGCTGCAGAAGCTGAGAGAGACGCACAGATCTCTCTTGCAGAAGGAAAGGCAAAGTCCATAAAACTCGTTTATCAGGCTGAGGCAGAGGGCCTTGAGGCGCTAAAACATGCAAATGTCAGTGAGACAGTCCTGAGGCTCAAGGGTCTGGAGGCACTGAAAGATGTTTCAGATGGCAGGGCGACAAAGATTTACATGCCATCAGATATAGCAAATGTCGTGACTACACTTGGAGTGGCTGCAGAGTCACTGGGGATCGGGGATGCGACGCCGGTCGATAAGACAGAGAAACCTAAGACACCTCTGGGAATTGATCCCTGCATCAGCTCTGAGAGCAGTCAGGTGACAAGGGAAGCGTCTATGACCACAAGGTCAATGCAGGCGGATCTTGCAGATAAGAGCAATGATTGACTTTAGGTCATGCTGGTTGTAATATTCATTGAGTCATCAGGGCAGCGCTCCGCTGAGGCGGAGCGTATGTCTGTTACTAAGGAGGAAAGAGCAGAAAATGGGAATTCTCAAGGACTGGCGTGATAAAGCCTACAATGAAAATACTGACAAGGGTGAGCTTCAAAGGCTCTGGTCTGATTATTTCAAGACTGAGAAAGAAATATATGAAAAGCTTCTTACATCACCTGATGAAGAAGTCAAAGGCACAGTTAAGGATCTCGCTGACAAATATGGGATCACAGTTGAGTACATGGTAGGTTTTCTTGATGGGATCAATGATTCCCTGAAGGAGAAGAATCCTATCGATACAATGGATGAGAACACTGAAGTCAGCCTTGCTTTCGATAAGGAAACACTTTATAAGAATATGGTCGGCGCAGGAGCAGACTGGCTCTATAAACTGCCTCAGTGGGACAGTATATTTGACGAGGCAAAGCGCAAAGAGCTTTATCTTGAGCAGAAGAAGTCAGGAACAGTACACAAAGGGAAGAAAGTATATCCCAATGACCCATGCCCTTGCGGAAGCGGCAAGAAATA
>JAAZDA010000039.1 GCA_012512995.1 Clostridiales bacterium
ACCTGCATCATATGATTGGTAATATTAGTAATAGTTGCAGGCTGTTGACGCAACTGTTTTACGCCTTCGGGTACAACAAAGTCTGTGTATTATGTACGTCTGAATTTCTTCTTCCCCGCCTGCTCATCCGCTTTTCCAGTCTGTCCATAGACCTTCTTTTTTCATCCATTGTAGGGTGGACATACATATCCAGTGTAGTAGTGACGCTGGCATGACCAAGCATTTCACTGAGTGCCTTTACACTGCAGCCGCTCCCAAGACTCTGAGTTGCGAAGCAGTGTCTCAATGAATGAATATTAATACTTGGAATACCGCAATTATCAAGATATGATTCAAAACTTCTTTCATAACTTCTTGGCTGGACAAAACGATCGGCTCTTCCGTTGAGAAAGTAGCACTCTTCATCACTGATCACTTCGTGAAAACTGCTTAGTTTCTTCCAGATTTTCAATGGGATCGGAATTGTGCGATAAGATGTCTCTGTCTTTGGTGAGCCGATTATCCATATGGCGCCTGACCGCGTATTCTGATTCCGGAAAGCCTTTTTGGTGCTTTTTTGTATGTGTATCAGTCCGTGAATAAGATCTATATCCTTCCACTGAAGCGCACAGAGTTCACCCACCCTGACGCCCATATAGAGTGACAGCATTACGCCGAATGGTCTTGTGTCATCAAGAGATTGGATATAATCGCATAGTTTTGAAATGTCCTTTTCACAGAAGCACCTGCCTCTTGTGCGTCCGGCACCCGGAATGCGGTCTGAAAAAACAAACTCTGGGGCTGATTCTGTTTTGTGTGCAAAGATTGCGATCTGTCTTAAGACTGTGCGGATATGAAGAACTGTCGAGGGAGCAAGACTTTTGCCTGCCTTCCCGTCGTTATGCAGTAATTTGTCAGTGAAGGCATTTATGTCTTCCTGACTGATTTCCTGCCACGTCAGTTTTCCCAATTCAGGAATAATATATCGTCTTACAATTCCTGTGTATTCAAGAAAAGTTGAGACAGATATTTCCTTGCCGGTTTTTTGTAACCAATTTTCTGCAGTTTTTTCAATTGTGTTTTTCATCATACTGTTTTCCCTCTTTTCCTTTGACCTGACTACATGTAGGCGGGTCTTTCGGTTTTGACACCATATATTGCATGTCAGGAAAAGCAGCATAATTTCATGATCGGGAACGGCGTATTTACTTAACTTACTTAAACGCATTTCGTGCATTTAAGCTCTTGGAATATCAGAATTCCAGGGTATAGTGAAGACATAAGTGCCCGATGTCGATGTACGCAAATCACAGACTTTGTTGTACCCGAAGGCGTAAAACAGTTGCGTCAACAGCCTGCAACTATTACTAATATTACCAATCATATGATGCAGGTGTCAAAAGTATCTTTTTATCAAATGATATACGAATTGCTCCGCTTCTATCGATTTGTGTTCTTCACAAATTGATTTCGCAATTCTCCCCGCACTCGGAATCCGCTGATTTACTGCGTAAATCGCTACTTCCGAGTGTGGGACGGGTCCCAAATACATTCTGCTTTTTCTGCAAGCAGAAACGCAGAATGTACTTTTGGCCCTTATATCATCATATGCTCACTTTACAATCACGGCAAAACAATACTCAAGATCAGACCAGACCTTAGGAGGAACAGCATCAAATACTTTTAGGAGGAAGACATGATTTATAAAAGGTTAAAAAACAAAAGAATATCGAGGCAGAAAACATCAGCAGGCTCGTTATGCGAAGAACTCGGTGTTGGGATCATGCAGGAGGATTTAGGCGCATTCAGAAATATTGAAAGTGCCGCATCAGATATCGATGGGCAAAGCGTTTATGAAAGCATTCACACTGAAAACCTTTTTATAACCGCAGCCGGTGAAGATGATCTCCTGCTTACATGGATAGAACTTAACAACAGGTTCTATTCATCAGTTGACCTTGTAAACCACTTATTATCTATCATATATGACAAGATCACGACCCATCAGTATAACTGCATACATGAGGAATCCGTAAAACATTACGGCATGATAGAGATAAGGATCAACGGATATAGTGTATTCCTGAGACTGAAAAAAAGGGAACACGCGGCGACTGTTCTTCGTATAGTAATGACTGATAGCGAGATTGCTGAAGTCGAAGAAATTTGCGCAAACATTAGTTACCCATAATTGTTAACTGTCTGTTTCTCACGGTCTGATAAAAAAAGCAGAGCCTTAACGGCTCCGCTTTTTTATTATTCTTCAGCTGACACTATGTAATAATATATTGGCTGTCCGCCCGCCTGCAATTCCACATCACAATTTGGAAATTCAGCTCTTGCCCTGTCCGCTAACTTCTCAGCGTCCTCATCACTGACATCACTGCCGTTATAAATACTTATGAGGCTTGTGTTGTCTGTCACGATCTTCTTCAATGTATCAAGTGTCGTGCCATCTCTCTCCTCTCCGACAGCGACTATTCCATCATCTCCGATCCCCATGATATTTCCCTCGTGGATCGTAACATTGTCGATCATAGTGTCTCGGACAGCATATGTGACTTCAGCACTCTTTACTTTGCTTATTTCCTGACACATATTGTCTTTGTTGACATCTATGCCGACCTCCGGCATATAATTGATGACCGCCGTTATCCCCTGAGGAACAGTTTTGGTCGGTATTACAA
>JAAZDA010000483.1 GCA_012512995.1 Clostridiales bacterium
AGAAAATGCGGTGTTCTGCTGCCTGTCGCCAGTCTCCCGTCCAAGTACGGAATAGGCTGCTTTTCAAGGGAAGCATATGATTTCATAGATTTCCTCAGCAATGCCGGACAGACGTATTGGCAGATACTGCCTCTCGGACAGACAGGGTATGGAGATTCGCCATACCAGTCATTCTCCACATTTGCAGGAAACCCGTATTTTATAGATCTTGATCAGTTCGTTGAACAGGGATATATTTCCGAAAAAGAGGTCAGATCCTGCAAATTTGGGAAAGATCCTGAATTTATTGACTACGCTGCTGTTTATAAGTACAGATTCACGATCCTCAGAAAGGCCTATGACAACAGTCCTTATGCCATGGAGCCCGGAGAAAAATGGAAGAGCAGTGAATTTGATAAGTGCAGAGAAAGTTTTGACAGCTTTATCAAAGACAATGAGTCATGGCTGAAAGACTACGCCTTGTACAGCGCTGTGAAGAAACACTTTGATTCCAGGAGTTTTATGGAATGGGATGACGATATAAGACTTCGCAGTGATAAGGCTGTAAAGAAGTATACAGAGCTGCTTGCGGATGATATAAGGTTCTATGAGTTCCTGCAGCTGATATTCGCAGCGCAGTGGAGTGGGCTCAAGAAATATGCGAACAGCCGGAAAATTAAGATCATCGGAGATATTCCGATATATGTGGCTTTTGACAGCGCGGATACATGGAGCCACCCGGAGCTTTTCAAACTTGATAAAAAAGGCTTCCCGACGGTAGTGGCCGGCTGCCCTCCTGATGGATTCTCCGCGACAGGACAATTATGGGGGAATCCCATCTACAATTGGGAGTATCATAAGGAAACAGGCTTTAAGTGGTGGTGCGAGCGGATCACCAACTGTTTTAATCTGTATGATGTGGTCCGAATAGACCATTTCAGAGGGATCGATGAGTATTATGAGATCCCTTATGGAGACAAAACAGCTGAGCATGGCAAGTGGGCACCGGGACCGGGTTTTGAGCTTATCAAAGCCATAAGGAGTGCGGTAGGTAACAAGCCGATAATCGCTGAAGATCTGGGATATCTTACTCCTTCAGTCATGAAACTTGTGCGCAAGACAGGGTACCCTGGGATGAAGGTGATCCAGTTTGCTTTTGATTCAAGAGAAGAGAGCGATTATCTCCCTCACAATTACAGGCATAACTGCGTGGTTTACACAGGAACGCACGACAATGACACGACCAGAGGCTGGTATAACAGCATAAACCGGTCGGACAGAAAATTTGCGAAAGATTATGTCGGACTTAAGAACACTGCAAATATTTCACTGCCCTTTATACGTGTTGCATTCATGAGCGTTGCTGACACAGCAATTATTCCCATACAGGATTATCTTGATCTTGGAACAGAAGCGAGGATAAATTATCCGTCTACTCTGGGGAACAACTGGAAATGGAGACTTCTTCCCGGACAATTGACAGACGAGCTGGCAAAACAAATGAAGGAGCTGGCGGTCACGTATTGCCGCTGTTGACAGCAAATGGCAGAAACAACAATTAAAGATATAGCAAAAGAGTGCGGGGTGGGTGTAAGCACAGTATCAAGGGCGCTCAACAATCACCCCGATATAAATCCCGAAACACGGGAAAAGATCATGAAGGTCATCAGGGAGACCGGGTTCGTACCCAACAACAGTGCGAGAAATCTCAAGAGAAGTGATGCGAGAAGCATTGCACTGATAGTCAAGGGCATTTCCAATCCGTTCTTTTCGGACATGATAAGGATAATGGAGAATTATGCCCAGACCCAGCGCTATACAACGATCCTACGGCACGTGGAACCTGATGAGGATGAGGTAAACGTCGCCCTGCAGCTTGTCAAAGAGTGCAGGCTGCGCGGAATCGTTTTTCTCGGAGGCAATTTTACTCACGATAATAAGAAGCTTAAACTTATTAATGCCCCTTTTATTTTCACGACAATAGGTTCCATTGCGGGTGATGCTCACAAGAAGATATGGTATTCCAACATTGCGGTTGATG
>JAAZDA010000484.1 GCA_012512995.1 Clostridiales bacterium
AATATCATTTTCTTTCTGATGTCAGGCGCCGGTGCCGAAGGTTTTGCCGCAGATGTGTCCTTTGCTGCTTTCCCCAGTATATGTGCCGCTATGACAACTCTCTGGATTTCATTCGTGCCTTCATAGATAGTGGTTATCTTGGCATCCCTGTAGAATCTCTCGACTTCCATGCCCTTGAGATAGCCGCTCCCGCCGAATATCTGAAGTGCATCATTTGTGACTTCAAGTGCTATATCGGACGCATATTGTTTTGCCATCGCAGCTTCCATTCCGTACGAAGCGTGGACCTGTTTGAGCTCAGCCGCGCTGTATACAAGGAGACGCGCCGCGCGCAGTTTTGTCGCCATGTCAGCGATCTTGAACTGTATGCTCTGAAGCTGGCAGATCGGTTTGCCAAACTGAACCCTTTCCTTCGAATACTCGACTGCTGCCTCATAAGCGCCCTGAGCAATTCCGAGAGCCTGTGATGCGATGCCGATACGTCCACCATCAAGCGTTGCCATAGCGATCTTGAAGCCCTTGCCCTCTTCGCTCAGAAGATTCTCCGCCGGCACGATTACATTGTTAAAATTCAGTTGGCATGTCGCCGATGAGCGGATACCCATTTTGTCATAGTGTTCCTCAAATGTGAAGCCTTCCCAGCCCTTTTCCACTATGAATGCCGAGATTCCTCTGGTTCCTGTTCCTGGCGTTGTGACAGCAAATATAACGTATGTATCGGCTTCTCCGCCGTTAGTGATAAAAATCTTCTCACCATTCAGAACATAATGATCGCCCTCGCGGACAGCTGTTGTCTCCGTGCCACCTGCATCGGAACCGGCATTGGGCTCAGTCAGTCCGAAAGCCGCAAGCTTCTCGCCCTTGCAGAGCGGGATCAGATATTTCTGTTTCTGTGCTTCATTTCCGAATGCATATATCGGCCATGTGCCAAGAGATGTGTGCGCGGAGAGAATAACTCCGACACCGCCGTCAACCCGCGAAAGCTCCTCAACAGCAATCGCATAGCTGAGCGCATCTGCTCCGGCGCCGCCATATTCCTTTTCAAACGGAAGTCCCATTATTCCGAGCTCACCCATCTTCTTTACCA
Organism: Clostridiales bacterium; assembly: GCA_012512995.1. Lineage (GTDB taxonomy): Bacteria > Bacillota > Clostridia > Lachnospirales > Lachnospiraceae > CAG-791. The sequence goes on from JAAZDA010000484.1 coordinate 1,088, forward strand.
CTTCTGCCGGGAATTGGTTCTCCTTGTCCAGCATGAATGCGATAGGTTTTACTTCTGTCTCTGCGAAGTTCCTGACTTTCTCCCGCAGTTCTTCATGTTCCTTTGTTGTCTGATACAGCATGATCCTTTCCTCCTTCTGTTATTGATCTTGTATTAGTCTTTTGTGGCAAAAAGTTTCTTAAGTGTATTTCTTTTCAGTTCTTCATCAAGTTTGTTCTGAATACGCACGAACTCAGCATGGACGCCGCACTCGCAATCAGTATTATTGGGGCACTCATATCCCTGTCTCAGGCATTCAGTGACCATTGTGCAGTCACAGGTTTTGCCGTCATTACCACTGCGATAATCAAGTGCATGGAAAACATCATATAATGTCAGTTTTTCCGCGTTGCTCCCCAAAGTGTATCCGCCGTTTTTCCCCCTGGAGCTGTTTACTATTCCTGCAAGAGTCAGCTGCTTCATGATCTTGTATGTGATCGGGACCTGCATGTTTTCTCTCCCGGCAATCTGCTCAGAAGTGAGCTTTTCCCCTGAAAACAATGCCCTCATTATGCGCACTGCATAGTCCATCTCTCTTGTCACAAGCATATTTGTCACCCTGCCGGAATTGTTATCTTTTCAGTTATAAGCTGTACTATTTTTGTCTAATTTAAGGATATCACAATCCCGCAAAAAGACAACACTATTATGAAATTTGCTTCATAAATGATGTTATAAAAAACCGTATAGTAATGCAGCACCGAGATCCTGCTCTTGATTTAGTGCTGCAGGCCTCTCAGAAGTGAAATTTCTCCCGCATAATCCTCAGTCTTATCCTGAGGGGTCTCAAGAATAAACGGCAGATCACGGAGTGCTGGATGATTCACTATGCGTTCGAACGCATCTGTTCCAATACTGCCTTCTCCGATTTTCTCATGCCTGTCTTTGTGACTCTCAAAAGGGTTCTTGTCATCGTTTATATGTACTGCCTTCAGCCTGTCGAGTCCTATAACCTCATCGAAATGCCTGAGCACTCCATCTATATCATTTACGATATCATAACCGCCGTCATATACATGGCATGTGTCAAGACAGACGCCCATTTTATCGCCTAGACTCACCTTGTCAAGAATGGACGCAAGCTCCTCAAATGTTTTGCCGACTTCAGAGCCCTTTCCGGCCATTGTCTCAAGGAGGACTGTCGTATGCATATCTTCCCAAATGATGTCGTTCAAGGCATCTGCAATCATTACAATTCCAGCATCCGATCCCTGTTTCATGTGACTTCCCGGGTGAAAGTTGTAATAGTTGCCCGGAAGATACTCAAGACGCTGCAGGTCTTCCTGCATCGAGCGATGTGCAAATTCGCGTATGCTCTCTTTGTCTGAACAAAGATTATATGTGTATGGCGCATGGGCAACGA
>JAAZDA010000040.1 GCA_012512995.1 Clostridiales bacterium
ATACCGTATATGACACGAAGCCCTCTACGCCAAAGAAGAGATCACGCAGATCCGAAGTCGCATAGAAACAGCCCGGGAAACGAAATGATTTCCCGGGCTTAGGATAGGTGCAGTTCTTATGATCATATCAGTTCAAGGTAAGGAATCCTATACGCTGTTAATTTGACGCTTACTCTCAATCCTTAATCTCATCTCAAGGTCTCAAGTCTCATTCTCAACCTCAATCTCAATTCTCAATCCCAATCATCGAAAACTCGAAAAAATTACTTTTTTTTAACTAAACTTACGAAAACTCATTTCGTAAGAAAAAAGATTCATCGATCTGAATCACTCTCATCTCACATATAGTCGCAAATAGCCACTCAGACGTTCGAAAATTCGAACAGCTAAAAACCGCATCCTTAAATTTCTGTTTATTATCACGCTACATCGGTGTACAATATACCTATATGTAACAAAAATTCAGAATATTCACCCGGAAATGTACGTAAATCACGGATTCAGTGTACGCAAAACACGCATTAATTGTACATAAATCACATTCCGGGCGGCAGACATAGCATACGGCTGAGGGGAGCCGGAACAAGGAGCGGAGACCGCTCCGGAGGGGGATATGTCTATGAGTGGCAACAAGAGCAGAGTGCTCCATCTTTTGCGTTATCTTCATACCGATTCTGATGAACAACATGATGTCTCCACCAAGGAGATCATAGCCCTGTTCGCGGGCACGGACGAGAAATGCAACCGTGTCACGGTCTCGAACGATATCGCCACGCTCCGTAACGAGGGCTACGACGTCCGCACCATCGTCAGCGTGGGCAATTCCTATTATCTTGGCAACCGCGAACTTGACCCTGATGAGATCAAGATCCTTATCGACGCCGTTTCCGCGTCACACTTCATTCCGTCCAGACAGTCCAGCGCCCTTATCGAAAAGCTCAAGGGCTTCGACAGCAAATACAGAGCAGATGACTACACGCGTCACCTGTATTTTGCCGGCGCTACCAAAACAAAGAACATAGGCGCCTTTGATCTTGTGGACAAGTTAAATGACGCCATCAACCGCCGCAGGAAAGTGACATTCCAGTATTACCAGTACACACCCGGCAAGACCCGCAGGCTCCGTGGCCGCGGCAAAACATATGAGAACAGCCCCTATTGTATTGTCTACACGAATGACCATTACTACCTCGTGGGCTGGTCAGATGAGCATGACAAGGTCGTCCAGTTCCGCATCGACCGCATGAAGAACCTGAGAATCACTGGCGAGAAGTCAAGATCCACCAGAGGTTTCCACATCGACCAATACGTTAACGAGAACTTCTCCATGTATTCCGGTGACAACATAAATGTCACGCTCGAATGCGACAACGACATGATGGACGCCATCATCGACCGCTTCGGAGAAAAAGTCAAAACATCCCCATCCCCCGACGGCAAGTACTTCACCGCCGAAGCCACAGTCGGCAACAGCCCCACCTTCTACGCATGGGTCTTCCAGTTCGGCGGCAAGATCAAGATCGCCGGCCCGGAGGAAGCAGTTGAGAGCTATTCAAAGATGATAAAGAACGCAAGGAAGAAGAGACGGAAAACAAATAAAGAACAAATATAGGCAAACAAATGTTTTGTTAATAATGGTTTGTGCAATATACTATTTGGTATGGGTTAAATAGGCCTATTGTTAAAAAGAAATGTGAAATGAGGTACCTGTAATTGTGGTGTAGAATCTGCCAAATTGAAACGGAAAGAGAAATCTGCCCGATATGTGGGGAGAAAACAGCTGAAGATATTCCTATTGAGATTTATTGGTGTAAGAAAGATAACATTCCTGTTATTATTCAGAAATCTCAAAAGGAATCATTTGTCTGTCCTATTTGTAATGGAAAACTTACATATATGGCAAAAGATGTTCGTCCAGTTTTCCCTGAAGAAAAATTGTTATTGGAATTACTGATGCAAATGAAACCTGGAACCCTTAATGAGAAATCAGTTTGGGCTTCTGTGAACCGTTATTATATTGATGGAAAGGCATACCCATTAGCAAGTAAGATTTATCAGGAAGCTGACACTGAAAAGCTGGCACAACAGCTTAAGGAGTATGCAAATACAGTAAGTTATGACTACTTTCAGCAAATGATTGAGAGATTTGCAGAGGCAAATAAGGATCGACTTAACTATTTAATTGATGAAGCGTCTGATTTTATAAGACAAACAGCTTCAAAATTTGATGAAGAAAAAGTAATCGCGAGTTTTTCTGGTGGCAAAGATTCCACAGTAACAGCAGATTTGGTTATTAAGGCACTTAGCAACCCGAGTATTGTTCACATATTTGGAAACACTACGTTGGAATTTCCAACGACTACAGAATATGCTGAGAGATATCGTAAGGCGCATCCGCATGCAATTTTCCAAGTTGCAAAAAATGAGGATCAGACTTTTATAGAAGTGGCTGAAGATATAGGACCCCCTGCTCGTATGATGCGCTGGTGCTGTTCTATGTTTAAGAC
>JAAZDA010000485.1 GCA_012512995.1 Clostridiales bacterium
GCAGTCACATGCCCGTACTGCGGCGCAACAACGACGCCTGATGCTTCCGGCAGGTGTGAGTTCTGCGGAGGCGCGATTACAATGCAATAAAAGCGCATTGATACGCGTTTATTGCATAGGAGGTCAATGCGAACAACTACGTTGTTCGCATAGCAGGTCCGAAGAACGCGGACCTGCGGGTTATATAAACAGGAGGAAAGAGTATGAAAAGAGGGTTTAGGAAGATACTGTCGGTAATACTTGTTTTGGCGATGATGTGTTCGCTTGCTGCCTGTGGGAGCAGCAGCAAGGACATGGATCCAAATCTCGGCAAGTACATAGGGTATCAGATCGATATCATGGGATGGGAGCCAATGGATTCTGTCTATGACGGGGGAGAGAACTATGTTGAGCTGAAATCAGGCGGGAAAGGAACGTTCTGCCTGGATGGCAGTTCGACAAAGATCAAATGGACACTTGATGGCGAGAATCTGACGATGACAGCTGAGGGAGAGGACTGCACGGGAACTCTCAAAGACGGCATGATCACTACGGATTTCTTCGGATATGATTTTACGATGACCTTCCTGAAGGAAGGAGTGGAAGCTCCGGCGGACACTGCTACAACTACAGAAGCGGCAGAGCCTGAAACAGCGGGAGAGGTAGGTTACTGGCAGGTCTCTTCATACGACGATGGCGAAACACAAATGACCGGCGATGAGATGCAGGAGTATGGCATTGTCTATTACATGCAGCTCGAAGAGGGTGGGACCGGGACAATGGTCACAGATGAGTCGACGCCAATGGAATGGGGCGATGGCAAAATGACGTTTTCTTCTGGCGCTCAGATGATGACAGATTATGATCACTTTATCGAGATACACGGGGAAATGGAAGATCCTGAAAATGATGATAATTCGTACGATTATTTTCTATATTTAAGACCATGGGGCATGGATTGGGAAGACATCCGCGGCGGTGATACTGATGAAATGCCTTACACAGATATGATGCCGCCAAGTTATGATACCTGGTATGTTCCGCTCATAGACGCAGGCGAAACAAGTGCTCCGGCGGATATAGTTCTGGATGACGCGGATACAGGCGATGATACGGAATCGGAAAGTGATTCTGAAAGCTCAACATCTGCTACAGCAGGAACTTCTGTGGATGGTGTTTATGACACTGGTGAGTTTAACGTGACAGTTCCGGATGGCTGGGCTGCATTCGGAGTCGATGATATGTGGTCAGATGAAGAAGGGGCAAAGGATCCGACAAGCCTTATGATAGGCAAAGGCGCAACGGATGAATATGATATTTATTCTAAGCCATATATTGAAATCAAATACTATGACAAGAACACTGAAATGTACGTTCCCGGCGAGGATATGTATGATGACATGAAGGATATTTCTCCAGTCACGCTTGGTAATTATAAGTGGAAAGGTTTCACAGGAAGTTTTTCCGGCTACAAGCTTACACTGATCTATACAGGAAAATCTGACGCTGATCAGTTCCAGGTAACTATCTGGACTGAAACGGACGGAGGCAAGATCTCGTTTGATGACAAGGATGTGAAGGCAATCATAGGAAGCATTACAGTAGATTGATAAATAGAATGTATGTTTTGTGCCTGATCAGTCAAAAGGATTTTGGGATTTGCCGAAATGGGGAAATTGATCAGTCAGGTTATAGGGCGTGGCCGTGTGGTGCACGCCCTTTTCGAAGTCAGAAGTCCTTAGTCCATACGGATCATTGCCTTCTAAATAAATGGAATGCCGGGAATATATGGGTGACAAAATGCGAAAAACTGCAATAACACTTGTTTTGACTATGGCAATTTCTGCTGTCGGCTGTGGGAACGGGGCGGGATCATCTGCCATAAATAAGGCTGCGGAAGGCGCTGAGGCTGCGTCTTTGGATGAAAGCAGCGCGACGCATAGCTCCTCACAGAGCCTGACACAGAGTCAGGAAGCTGATTCGGAGGATGAAAGCGGAGCGGCGCAAAGTGCGACTCAGAGTCCGGCAGGCGGAAAGACAGAAAGTGCGCCGGAAGAAGAGATACCAGAGGGCCTCAGGGAAGCATTCGCCAAAAGAAATAACGACGATAATGAAGACGGTGCGGATGAAACAGGAGCCGGCGGCAGCACATCGAAATCAGGGCATGAAACCTACCTCGATGAGGGCTATCTCATGGAGAATTACCCGCCCGATATGTACGACACCGTGGATATATTCCTTGCTGACAGGGATGTCCAGAGTATTGATGGTTACGAGAACATGAGAACCATAGTATCGCAGAAAACAGTTGAGCTCTACGGTGAACAGTGCAGTGAGCTCGAGTTTGGGACAGATCACGCAGAGAACTTTGTCACAGAGGGTCTGTACGCGGTCTCCAGATCAGGAGCGATCTATCTTTATGATGTGCTTGATGACGGATGGAAATCGTTCAATTTACTGTCAGATATATATGAATCAGGCTGGGTTGAAGATGCTCTGTTCGTGACTTACACGGATCCAAATGAGGATGCCTACTGGTATGCATATGATGGTGAGAATGGTTTCGATGGTGTCGTGCTCGTGGCTCTGCATTCTGACATGGACATCAGGCTCGACAGAGTGGAATATGTCGAGAAGACCGGCAACTTCCATGTCACTGAAGTCGTCAGCGATGTCTATCCCTGCACGCGTGGAGAATGCTCACATTTCTCAATAGAACCGGCGGAAACAATCCCTCAGTTCAGGATCACTGCTACATATGAAGACCTGGTGGCTGAGTGGTATGTGACATACGACGGCAAAGGCGAAGGTGGCGTGAATTACGCAATCGGTACAGATGTGAATTCAGAGGGGTAATCAAGTCAAATAGTAGACATTGTCTGCTTTTTGATTACGAGGTTAATGCTGCGCATAACCTCGAGTCATTTATTCGGGCATTGCCCGTATTGCACTCCTGAATAATAGCCGCAGCATGAGGTCATGAATGAAACGAGGGACGAAAACTCTGATAATTATTATTGCTGCTGCAGCTCTGATCATTGTGGGGACGCTTATGTATAAGCACTTTGTTACTGATCGAATTATGGACAGACCGGCAGCGTCGCCGACTGGAACTGCCGATGGCGGCGGGATGGAATTCGACTGGATCACTGACATGAAACAGGACTGGGTCGGGGAGACTTCCGGCTACGAGAACTGCGTCGTCAGCATCTCTGACAAACTTGTGTACACGAAAGATGGAAAAACACTTTATGACGGTGGGTATGAGCTCGATGAGGATACGGGCATACTTACACCGACAGATGGAGATAAGTTTGACGAGTTCGAGTGTTTTGAATATCACATAGGGAAACTCACGGGAACGGTGTCGGAAGAAGACAGTACATATGCGGAGTTCGTACAGAAAACATCTTGAGGTTTGTAATGCGACAACTGAGCTGTCGCATATGAACATTACGCTCAGGCATGAAAGGCTTGAATATGAGAAAAATACTTGCAATATGTTTGACAGCTTGTTTAGTCTGCTCACTCACTGCGTGCGGAGAGACCGGAAGCGCGGGTGTATCATCAGCGGCGGAAAAAGCGGAAGCAGCGAAGTCAGAAGCCGCAGATAGCACTGAGGAAGGTGCAGAGTCTGAAGATTCGAAGGCGTACGAAACAGAAGACGATATTGAAATGTGGACTGATGCCGGGAAAGGCGAGTATAAGAAGACAGTCACTGTTTCGAATATCGAGGATTTCATTAATGCCATAGACAATGACACAAAGATAATCCTTGAGAATGGCGTCTATAACTTTGCAGGGCTCGATGCAGAAAAGGTGAATAATCCGTGGATATACATAGAAACTTACGGGGGCATCAGCGAATATGCTATCAGCGGCGTCAGTAATCTGTCGATAGAGGCGGAGGAAAATGAGGTCGGTGTAGTCACGGAGGATCCAAGTTCACCAATACTCAGATTCGAGTATTGCAGCAACATAAGTATAGATGGAGTTACCTTTGGGCATGAGGTAGATCCGGGGTCCTGCACCGGAAGCGTGCTGGCCCTTTCACGAACAAAGAATTTCAATGTCAGGAATTGCTACATGTATGGATGCGGAACTTATGGGATAGACGCAGATGAGAGCACAGGCATCTATGTGACAGATTCTGATATATACAGCTGCAGTGAGGGTGCTTTCCTTCTGGAAGATTCAGATGTGATTGAGTTCGACAACTGCGAATTATATGCTAACGAAGGGTTTAATCTGTTCAGGATCATTGACTGCTACGGCGTAACTATCATGAATACTGAGATCCGCGATAATAAATCAGGCTACCCGGGAAATCCCATAATTGACACAGATGGTTCAATGAACATCAAGTTCACTGATTGCACATTCAGGGACAATTATATTGAACCGGATCCTGATGAGCTGCCGGACGTGGTCTTCGAGAACTGCGAAATTGGGGGAGAATGAGGGTCTGTTGCTGATCTGATAAACACGCTTACCCGCGAAATCAGTGATCCGCCGCGATTCGCGGGTAAGCGAGCGTGTCAGACACTTGCCAAGTTTGTCACCTTACCCGCGAAATCAATGATCCGCCGCGATTCGCGGGTAAGCCGCCAGAAAGTAGTTCTAGTTGACTCAAAGCAATACAACAATTACAAATTTTGTCCTTGATTAGTAAGCCAGGAACCACTAAACTACTGTAGTAGGCAAGTACACAAATGATGTACTGCAATTCTTTCTCCGCACATATTCATCTTCTCAGTAACTCTGGAAATCATAATTGCATTCTCGTTTTACAACGTTTTTGTCTAAGCAATTCACAACAGTCACAACATCATAGCAGCTCAATTCATGCTCTTTCCAACTCAGTTTCACAGAAGCCTCAGCACCCATTCAAATCTGGTAACCCTCTAACCCCACATACAGAAACGATGCATTCCAAATCTCAAAGGAGCCTCCGTATGAATCAAAACAAGAACACAACACCTGATGAATTAATGTCTCTGATGTCGAAACGACTTAATATGCTTGCTACCATTATTAAATCGGCAGAAAAGGACCTTAGGAATTCTCCCGAAGGATCACTTCGCATGTTGAAGAATCATGGGTCAAAACAGTATTATCATTGCTGCCCCGGTTGCAATCATGGTGAATACATTCGCAGGTCAGATGAAAAACTCCCTCGAAAAATCGCTCAAAGAGACTATGCAAAATTAACTATAGAAGCCGCCCAAAAAGAGTGTCGTGTTCTGACTGATTATATCGAACACTATGACCCAGATCTGAGTTCATTTATTGCTGAAAAACTCCCGTTGTATAAACAGGAATTAGTCAAGCCATATATTGAATCTGATCATGATTACATAGCGCGATGGTTAGGCATAAAAGAAAAAATCAAGTCAGAAAATAATGCACAAATGCTGGAGAAATACCCTATCGAAACTGGAAGTAAAGGAATTGTGACAGAGCGTGGCGAGTTTGTGCGTTCTAAATCCGAAAAAATTCTGGCGGATAAGCTGTTCTCAATGCGCATCCCGTACTCATACGAATGTCCACTATACGTGAAAAACTTAGGCTATTTATATCCTGATTTCACACTTCTTAACACACGAACGCGGAACGAGTACTACTGGGAGCACCTTGGTATGATGAGCAAGGATGATTACTGTGAGAAAGCTATACAAAAGATTGAGATTTACGAGCAAAACAATATATATCCCGGGAGCGGTCTGATTCTGACATATGAAGCGGAAAACCATGCTTTTAACTCGTCTTTGTTGGAAGGGCTGATTAGAGAGTATCTTATATAAATCATGCCAGGCAATTGCCATATCGTCTGATAAGTATGAAATCGGCATTGCACATCCGCCGACCGGTTCTATGACTTGCCGAACTTGCTTCTCTTTATGTTAACTTCCAGTAAATTTTGCACCTAAACATTTCAGCGAATTGGGAAATACGGTATTGACCGCATAGTCAACTTCTGCTATAACATCATTGACCAGGTGGTCAATAGATTCCGACTGGAATTTGCGTTTGACATTTGCGTTTGACATCTGCGTTCGGTATCTGACTGATTATAAAATGAACAATTCTGATATAGAAAAGAGAAAACACATGAAGAATCAGGAGAAGACAGAGCTCACAGTTGCCAAGATCACTGCGGCAGCCATGGATGAATTCGGGAGCAGTGGATACGCTGGTGGCACGATAAACAACATATGCAAAACAGGTATCAACAAGGGGCTTATATACCACAATTTCAAAGACAAAGACGAGCTTTATTTGTTTTGTCTGAAGAAGAGCTGTGAGAAATTATGCGATTATCTTGAAAACGGAAAAAAGCTTGATGACCCTGCGGATTACATGAAACTAAGGATCAGATTCTTCGATGCGAACCCGAACGAAGCACATATTTTCTTCGAGGCACTGCTGTGCCCACCGGCCGCACTGCAAGGCAGGATCCAGGATGAAATGCAGCGTTTCAACAAGATCAACGATACTGTCTGTCGCAACGCGCTGGCAAAACTCTCGCTGCGTGACGGTATCTCCGAAGACGATGCCCTGTCTTATGTCAGGCAATTGCAGGTAATGTTCAACGGGTATTTTTCAAGTCCTGCCTGCCGCGACATTCCCATTGCTGAGAAGGCCCGCCGGCATGAGGAAAGCATGTCAAAACTCCTGGGCTTCATGTTGTATGGAATTGCAAAGGATGGTGAATAATAATGCTGGTTCTTCGTTGGATCTGCGTACTTGTAATTGCATATTTTGCCGGAAGGCTTGTCAGCAAATTCAAAATGCCCTCTATTCTGGGATGGCTGATAGCAGGTATGATTTTTGGTCCACATGCCGTGGGGCTCATGCCACAGGCAATTCTCGATGCCTCATGGTACAAGATAATTATCATGTGGATGCAGTGTGCATTCGGTCTTATGCTCGGGACTGAGCTTCTGTGGAGCAAGATCAAGGGCTACGGCAAAGCTCTCATGATCACAACTCTCACTCAATCGCTCGGCACCTTTGTTGTTGTTTCTGCGGCCTTCGCGGTGGTATTTTATTTTGTCGGCGTTCCGCTCTATCTTGCTCTGGCCTTCGGCGGTATTGCACTCGCTACGGCGCCGGCTCCGGCTCTGTCGATCGTCAGTGAATTCCACGCAAAGGGGCCCGTCACTGACACCCTGCTGCCCATGGCTGTCCTTGATGATGTCGTAGGAATCGTTGTCTTCTTCACCGTTGATTCGTTCATAGCAGGGATTGTGTCAGGCGGCGCTGTTCCACTTTATATGATTCCTGTCATGATCTTTCTTCCTGTCGCAATAGGCGTTGCGGTAGGTTTTCCATGTGCTCTGCTCCTTCGGAAAGCGAAGGGCAAAACAAGAATTCTCACGGTCGTTCTCGTCGGAATTACCGCGACCGTTTTCGTCGGCTGGCTGTTCAACAATTACCTGCTCTCCGGGATTACACTCAATTATATGCTGATGGGTGTTGCGTTCTTAGCAGTTTTCACTAACATGGTAAATGAGCCGCAGCTTGCTGAGATCACGGATGATTTCAGGCCAATACTTGCTATTGCTCTGCTGTCCGCCATCGTTGATCTCGGTGCTCCGCTCGACTATCATCTGATCATCGGCGCAGGCGGCTATACCTTTCTTTACATTGCAGCGCGCGCATTCGGCAAATATTTTGGCGCGAGTCTTGGCGCAACTGCCATGAAGATGCCTGTCACCGTCAGGAAATATCTGGGGCTCACGTTGCTGCCACACTCAGGGGTATCACTTGTTTTCACTGGTATCATTTGCACTGTGCTCTCAGGCGTTCCTGAGCTGGCACAAATAGTGCAGGGGACAATTGCCGCAGCCGCAGTGATCAATGAGATAATCGCTGTTTTCGCGGCAAGAAAAGGATTCGAGTTGGCAGGGGAGATTAAGAAAGCGTAGGAAATTAGATCACAGTGATTGCTAACACGCCGCCATTTACAATGGTAAATCGCGGGCATGATGCCAGGTATTATTACGACAACACGACTGTCTGATAATCATGATGCACAGCCTTGAGGAACTTGCCTGTAATATCTGCTGTTCTGAGCCTAAGGCTTGATGTGTTAATGCATGGATGGCAGCCGATGTACTCGCTCTTTAAGAGGTCGCTGTCGATCAGAAGTTTCACATTGTTCTCTTTGTCATTCATGAGTCCCATTACGCTCACTGATCCAGGGGTGATGTCGAGAAACTTCTCCATGAACTCAGCCGTGGCGAAAGAGAGCCTCGCGCTGCCGATCTGGTGCGAGATCTCTTTTGTTTTGAAATGCTTGTCACCCTCTATCATGAGGATGTAGAAGTTCGTCTTCTGGGTATTGCAC
>JAAZDA010000486.1 GCA_012512995.1 Clostridiales bacterium
AGCCATGACCTGATTATGAGCAAAGCCGCCGACAATGCTGCCGGTCTCGATCTCATCAGGCGCGGGAAGGGTCTTGGCAAGCGCGATGATTTCTGAAAAATCCTTTTTTCCGTTCTCGTCGGCTTCAATGTGCTTGCAGCTGGGATAGCCCGTGGAACCCGTTGTAAAGATCCTGCCCCGGACCTCCTCGCTTCTGGGCGGGACGATGCAGTTGGTAGTAAAGAGGATGGGGCCATGGAAGGAGACAAATTCCTCAAGCTGCTTCCACCATGCATTGCCGTAGTTCCCGGCAAAGTTGTCATATTTCTTGAAAGCCGGGTAATAGTGGGCGGGCAGCATCTCGCTGTGGGTATAAACATCAACACCGGTGCCTTTGGCCTGCTCCAAAAGCTGTTCCAGATCGGTCAGGTCATGGCCGGAAATCAGGATCGCAGGATTTTTTCTGACACCGATATTGACTTCCGTGATTTCAGGATTACCAAACCTCGATGTGTTGGCCTCGTCCAAAAGAGCCATGACTTTGACGCCGTATTCGCCTGTTTTCAGCGTAAGCGCCACCAGATCATCGGCGGAGAGGGAGTCGTCCAGCGTTGCAGCCAGCGCCTCATAAATGAAGGTGTTGATTGCCAAATCTTCTTTCCCGATGTTTTTAGCATGCTCGGCGTAAGCGGCCATACCCTTAAGGCCGTATGTGATCATCTCGCGGAGAGAACGCACGTCCTCGTTTGCGGTTGACAGCACGCCGACGGTAGCGGCCTTTTCCAGCATGGATTCTCTTGAACTTACCGTGAAAGTGGCCGCATCATGTAAACCCGCAGAAGCATTAGAATTTCTGAGCTTGTCTCTTTCGGCGATCATTTTTATGATCTGCTTTTCAAGAGAGCCATCGTCGAAATTTGCGTTGGTGATGGTCATAAACAGGCTGCTGAGCACCTCATAGTTTGTCTCGCCGAGGCTTTTAACATCGAGCTTCCCTTTGATTACGATCTGCGAGATACCTTTGAGGGTGTAAATCAGAAGATCCTGAAGCTTTGCGACCTCTTCGGTTTTTCCGCAGACGCCGCGCACTGCGCAGCCCTTTCCTCCGGCGGTCTCCTGACACTGATAACAAAACATACTCATTTTTGCTTCCTCCTTTAAAATTTAGTCTTCAACAGGTTCAAATTCGTCCTTGCCGACAAAACAGATCGGGCACTGCCAATCATCGGGCAAATCTTCAAATACCGTGCCGGGCCCGATGCCGCTGTCGGGATCGCCAAGCGCTGGATCATAGATATACCCGCAGGGAATACACCTGTACTTTTTCATCCGGGTTCCTCCTACACTTTCTCAGCTTTTCGGAGCTGGTGCCTTCACGACAATTAGCTCCAGCGTTTCGTCATGCACATTTCTGACATTCATTTTGGTTTGAAACGGGATTTTCAGCAGAGTTCCGGCCTCGTACTCATGAATTTCCTGTTCATCAAGGCCAATGGAGAGCTGTCCGCGAATGACGGTCATATACACGTTTGAATTGGATAAGTGCTCCGGCAGGCCCTCACCTTTGTTGAATACCATGTGGAGGTAATGCAGGTTTTCGTCAAACAGGACTTTTTCTATCGCTTTTTCATTGGTTTTGGACAGCTTATACTCTTTTTCTATCATTATGCTTACCTCCTGTCAATCAAGAATTTTTCCTTCGGTTGAAATCGTCACTACCTGCCAGGGAATCATTTTGCCGCTGTTTTGGAGCGCCCGTTTTACCGCGTTTTCAATTCCGCCGCAGCAGGGAACTTCCATCCGGACGACTGTAACGCTTTTTATGTTGTTGTTCCTAATGATCTCCGTGAGTTTGTCGCTGTAATCCCCTTCGTCAAGCTTGGGACAGCCGATCAGGGTCACTTTGTTCCTGACAAACCTGTTGTGAAAATCGCCGTAAGCATAGGCCGTACAGTCGGCGGCCACCAGCAGATTGGCGTCCGCGAAATACGGAGCGTTGACCGGCGCAAGTTTGATTTGGACGGGCCACTGTGACAACTGGCTTTTGTTTTCGCTGATATTGGGCTGGACGGCCTCACACTCATTTTCCCGATGGATGGTTTTAGACTGTGTGCCCGGACATACGCATGCCAGCGTTTCTTCCTGCTTGCTCAGCTTGCTTTTCTTCACGGCAACTTCGTCGTATTCCTTCGCTTCACGTTCCTCAAAGCTGATCGCGCCCGTCGGGCAGGCCGGCAGGCAGTCTCCGAGACCGTCGCAGTAATCGTCGCGGAGGAGCTTTGCCTTTCCGTTTACCATTCCGATTGCCCCTTCATGGCAGGCTTTTGCGCACAGACCGCAGCCGTTGCATTTCTCTTCATCAATTCTGATAATTTTTCGAATCATGTTCCGTTCACCTCTTTTTCGGAGTGCGTTATTTCATATTATTGTTGACTTTATGTCTTGAGTATACTATTCTTAAATAAATAAGTCGGTTGGAATTCCAACAAAATAGGATTTTATGAAAAATTATTTAGATGTGCTGAAAGCAGTACGATTATTCAAGGGTATTGAAGAGGCTGATTTACGGCCGCTTTTGTCATGCCTGTGCGCGAAAGTGATTCATTACGAGAAAGAAGATAGTACTTCTACGATTGCGTTCTGTTCATCAATGTCACGAGGAAGATTTAAAACAGTGGTCTTAATTGCCTTTTTTGAGATCGAGGACACTTTTATGCCAGTAATATGAGGCAAGAGTTGGTTGTGATAATTCTTGGAATTGATATAGTATCCGAGATAGCCCGCAGCCGTGTCATAGTTGGGTCGACATACAATCGTGTGTAATCCACCCACAAGAGGTATGGACACGTCACATATTTGTATAGCCTTTCCTACGGTATCATCCTCAGCAGTATCTGCAATAATTACATCACCCGATTGCAAGAACTTGAATGGCCGCGTATCAATATCTGCTTTGCCTCTGGGAATGCTGTCCTTGTCGCTTAATACGTCACGATACTTAATGAGAACATCGCCGTAATGAATATTCCCAATTTTACCGCTGTTGGTCAGCTTATCTCTGGATAAAGTGTTGTTTGACAACAACGTAAAGAACTTATCAAATGGGTATTCCACCCATTCGCCGCTAAACCCTTTTAGCCGCGTCCTACCGCTTACTAAATCTTCCAGTGCGCCGTCGCGGATGCCTTTTTTCTTTTCGATGAGCTCCGTGAGGTTGTCAATGTGCTCGTCCATGCAAGAGAGCGTTTCAGCGATGGATTCCTGTTCGTTAACATCTGCTGGAAGATTAATTCTATATTTTTTGAGGAGCTTCTTATTAAGGCCACCTCTACCGCCATCTCCAGAGGACGTTTCTCTCAGCTCATTATAGTTGGCTTCAATTAAGTAAAACAGAAATTCTGCATTAGCTTTACTATTTGCAACCAGTGCGGCTAACGACTGATTGACTGCCATATCTTGCTGAAGGAAAGCCGCAGTACCTCTCGTTTTCCCTTGACCAGCTAAAGCGATCAACACAGAATACTTAGGAGCAATCTTTGCTGATGAATTTTGCAAGCCAGCAAGAGTAATATATGCTGTCGGTTTGGTTATCCTCTTTTGGTGTATTTCTGTTGACGCCAACCACGGAATATTGCCTCCCCAGAAAGATGCATTACCTGTTGACGGAGTTCCACCAGTAATAATTGATGAAGTCAAGTTTTCTAAACACTCATTATTCCAGTCCTTCGGATAAGTTACCATTTGTAGCCCATCCTTTCAAGTGCGGCCCTGACAGCATTCTTGGAATCAGAGGTTTTCTCCTCGATCTGCTTCAATGTGTGTTCATAGCGTTTTGCAATCAGCAGTGCCTTGGAAGCGAGAGTATTCAGCACTTTGTCCACCTCTGCGCCAATGTCGCTTGAAAGCCGTGCCATCCACTTTTCATCAAAGAGCAGATGCTTGATTTCCTCCACAGTAAGCTCGCCGTATTTTTTCTCGACCTTGTCGTCGAGCTCTTTGCGCAGGGCTTTGAGCTGCTTATTCACTTCGTCGAGCGCTGACATCTCCTCCTGATAAGCGCAGAGCGCGGCATATTCGTCCGCATAGATTTCGGGCATGACAGCGTCCGCTTGTGCTGCCTTGAGCGCCGCAGCGATTTTCGATTTAATGAAAACACCCTTCTTGTTTTGCAGTTCGTATGCAGCAAGCGCAGGATTTTGCTTCAGCAGTACTTCTATTTCAGCGGTATTTCCGGCAGCGAAAAGCTCGGATATTTGTGCAAGCGCGTCCGCAATCTCCGAAGTTTTCTTGGCTTCAAGTTCCTTGATTCGCTTTGTAAGATTCGCCTTTGGTATGGAATCCCCATTTTCGTTCAGCGCCTCGCGGAGCAATCCGTCCTCGCCGGATTCCTCCTCGCGCATTTCGTCATTCTCAGCTTCGATAAGCCCACACTGTTCCTCCAAAGCGGTAATGGCAGCACATTCGTCAGCAAAGTAAATCCGCTCGATAATTGTCCCCGGTATCAAAGCGCCGTCAAAGGATTTGACCTTGGACTTGTCGTCCACGGAAATAGTCTCGCCGTTTTCGTCCTTTGCCTTTTTCTTGGCGTATTCGTATTCTATTTCACGACCCGCCTCATAGCCACCAACCTTGATGGCGTAAACATCATCTTGCAGCTTTTCATTCCAATAGTTGAGGAGACAGTCGTACACGTCATATTTGTCCAGCAGTCTTGAATCGTGATAGGTTGCAAGTATTCTGTCGGAGATGTCGCGGATGAGTGCTTTTGGATTTGTCTCGGCGTCCAGACCAAGCAGAATGTCAGGCACCTCATTTCTCCATGCAGAGAAGGTGGGGACAAGCTCTTTTTCCTTTTCTGATACGATGGAGGCATCCTGATATATGTTTTCTTCGATGGTGTCGGAAGGGACAGCCAGCGTGTAGATGCTGTGTTTTTCGTCGAGTGTGGCAAACAAACCGCGCTTCAATTCAGGAGCCACTGCCCACAGCTTTTCGAGCGAGTCAATGTCTGCTTTCGGTATGCCGCCGTTTAGGTGCGCGGCGATATTCTGCGGCAGCGTGTCATCAATCCTCGTTATGTAGCGGGGAATGTTCAGATTGCCGTCGTTTGTGCTCTCGTCAAGGATGCTCTCATAGGTGACGAAGCGAGAATAACCATCTTCGATGATTTGCCCGTTGAAATAACGGACGATTTTTTCAATGTCCTGTTCGCGCAGACGGTTTTTGCTGCCGTCCTTTTTGAAGCCGTTGCTGGCGTCAATCATGAAGATGCCCGTTCTGCTTTCTGCTCCCTCTTTATCAATGATGATGATACAGGCGGGAATGCCAGTGCCGTAGAAAAGGTTGGCGGGCAGACTGACGATGCCCTTGATATACCGCTTTGCAAGAATCGCCTTGCGGACGGTTTCCTCGGCGTTGGGTCTGGTTAGTACGCCGTGAGGCAAAATGATACCCGCCTTACCATTTTGACTCAGCGATTTCAGAACATGGAGAAACCAAGCATAATCGCCGTTCTTTTCCGGCGGGATGCCGTAGTCAGCAAATCGTTTGTATTTGTCATTGGATGGTTTGATTCCGTCCGTCCATGCCTTATCGGAGAATGGTGGATTCATGACGATGAAGTCAAACTTCCTCAGCTCGTCGAACTCATCGAGATACTGCGGGCTTGACAATGTATTTCCGCTTTTGATTTCGCCGGTACCTTTGTTGTGGAGAATGAAGTTCATTTTTGCAAGACCGGCGGTGTCAGGGTATTTCTCTTGTCCGAAAATGGTGACGATTGAATTGCCATCCGCATCCACGGGGGCTTCGTCCGCAGCACGAATCAAGAGGCTTCAGCTGCCAGCCGCAGGGTCGTACAGCGTCCACTTTTTTGTGACATCATTCTCAATTCTGCCAATGCCGATAAGACGCGCAATAATACGCGATACCTCGCTCGGCGTATAGAACTGCCCTTTGCTCTTGCCGGATTCCTGCGCGAACTTCATCATGAAGTATTCGTAGGCATCGCCGATAATATCATCACCGCTTGCGCGGTTGCTTTTGAAGTCTATGGCTGGATTTTGGAACACGCCAATAAGCCCCGAAACCTTGTCGACCAGCTCCTTGCCAGAACCAAGTTCATCCGGGTTGTTGAAACTCACATCAGGCAGAGAGCCTTGCAGCCTGTTATCCTCCAGAAACTTCTGGAGGATTTTATCGACCTTTTCACCGACATCGCTACTGCCTTTTGCCGCGATGAGGTCGTCAAAGGAAGCGCCGGGGTTGACCGTGAACTCGGCAAACCTGCGCCCTTTGTATCTGTCTGACACATATTTAAAAAACAGAAGGA
>JAAZDA010000508.1 GCA_012512995.1 Clostridiales bacterium
GTTGATACCACTTCTGTGACGGGTGGAACATGTCTTATCACGAGCGCCACAATTAATAATGATATTCCGTGGGATACATTCTGTATAGGTAAGAGTGTAAATGTCTATAAGGATTCATCAACATCACAGACGAAAACACTCGATCAAGGTAAGTTCTATGGCATCACGAATAAATATCTGAACACGATAAATGGCAACAGCACGACTATAAGTGGACTTGATATCGTCGGTGCAACAGATGCCGGACTTATTGCGATGGCAGAAGGCAGTGACAAGAGCTCAGTGCTTACCATCAGCTACCTAACGCTCAGCAATACTAAGGTAACTGCAGCAGGCTCAGGCAATGCCGGATGTTTTGTCGGGAGAGTTGCAGGCAACATCAAAGACGTGACACTGGCGTGCTGCTCTGTTACAGGAGATTCATTGTCAGTAAAGGCAGCAGGTGGAAATGCTGGCGGTCTTATAGGTCACAGTGATGCTACAGGAATTATCACTGTTTCTGACGGTGCGCTCAAGGCAACGACGATAAGTATTGACGGATCCAATTGCGCCGGTGGATTTATTGGCAGGAACGAGGCTGGAAGCGAACTAAATATCACATCAGCATTGATCAGTACAACAACTGCAGAAATTGTAGCTAATGGATCGCAGGCAGGCGGCCTTATCGGAATTGACAAGGCGGCAAAGACGGAAATATCAGGAGCTTCTGTAAAAGCCGAGGCAACGGACAGGACAACTACTGAATTCAACGTGACATCAAATGCAGGCGCAGCAGGCGGTATTGTCGGTGACGTTGATAAAAGCGGTGGAACTCTTTCAATAAGCAGTTCGCAGTTTGACTCAGGATTTAGTGGGACACTTCAGGGCGTGAATTACGCAGGAGGTCTTATTGGTTATGCCAATACAGGAACTCTTTCGGTCACTGAGTCCAGCTCAACGGCTTATGTAAAAGGAACTGGCAGTGGTAGTACAGGCGGACTGATAGGCTGCATGAGCGGAGCCACAGCTACAATAGACAAAACATATTCCGCGGGACGCACTAAGGACGGAGCCTATGGCATTGATCCTGCTGTGCTTTCAAGTAATGCAGAAAATGCCCAGGGGAGAGTAAATGTTAACGGCGCCGGTGTTTCAGGCGGATTTATAGGAACAGTTTCAGACGGAAACACGACCGTTAAGAACAGCTATACGACGGATTCCGTCTATGGCACTACATCTGTGGGCGGTTTTGTCGGCGCGATCTCAAATGGAGCATTGAACGTAACCAATTCATATTCAGCAGGCTGGGTAGGCACGGTTACAAGTACTGGTAAAGCTGGATGTTTTGCCGGAACAGGCGCAGCAAGTATTACTGCAACGACATCTTATTATCTTGATGGAGTTGCTGACAGTGTGAGCCAGGCAGCAGGAGACCAGACAACAGATATTGCCGGCGTTACAAAGGCCGGGACAACTACTGAAGGTGGACCGTTCAAGGTCGAAGATGCAAGCAAAACAACAGCTATTCCTTATGACACGACACTTGGGTCAAAGTATCCATACAAGA
>JAAZDA010000487.1 GCA_012512995.1 Clostridiales bacterium
CATTTGCACTCATCGCGATGACAGGAACGGTTCCTGAGTCAGGTCGTCCTGATTTTCTTATCATTCTTGCGGCCGTAAGGCCATCCATTACTGGCATCCGTATGTCCATAAGGATTGCATCATAGTATCCGGTTACTGATGTTTTGAACAATTCCACGCCATTGCTTCCATCGCGCGCCCAATCCACAATACATCCTTTCTTTTCAAGGAGACGCTTTGTTATGATCGCGTTCATCTGATTGTCTTCGCAAACAAGGATACGTGTTCCACTCAGCAAAACCTTTTTGTCATTCGTATTATGTTCACTTTTTTATCAATGCCCTCTTTCAGTCTGTACTTGTAAGGAAACACGACAAAAAACTTCGATCCTGCGCCGGGTTTGCTCTTTACGGTGATATCTCCTCCCATTGCCCTGGCAGTCTGTCTGGCAAGTGTAAGTCCAAGGCCGGTGCCCGGTGTTTTGTCCGAGTAGATATTTTTTTCCTGAGCAAACGGTGAGAAGATCTTTTTCATAAACCCTTCGCTCATCCCGCAGCCATCATCCTCGATCATGATCATATCAGTTGCACTGTTTTCATCATGCTTGAGATTTGATATGGCAAAGTCCACGTGTCCGTCCTCCGGGGTGAACTTTGCAGCGTTGTTGAGGAGATTCATCAGCATTTGTTTTGACTTCATCGGGTCGACATAATACTCGAAGAACCGCACTTGCTCGATATCCGGGTACGTAAAGTGAATGTGTTTCTTCTCCATGAGCGGTATTGCCATTTCAATGCACGGCCGGATGACATCTTCCGGGCTGACCCACTCATACTTGAGCGCAAATTTGCTGTTCTCTATGCGGCTCATATCGAGAATGTCATTTATTATGCTCAGAAGATAATTGCTTGAGTCCATTATGTTCTGAAGATTTGCCTTTGTTCCAGGTTCCTTCGTGTCATCTATCGAAAGCTCTGTCATACCAATGATCGCATTCATTGGCGTCCTGATCTCATGACTCATATTTGAAAGGAATTCGCTCTTTGCAAGGTTGGCCGCCCGGGCCTCTCTTAGTGCTTTTCGAAGTTCCTTCTTCTGCCTGCGCTCAGCCTCGTAATAATCCGTGATATCTTTACAGACGATGACAATGTCCTCCTGTGTGCTGTCAAGATAATACGCCTGAGCCATTTCCCGCCTGTTATTATTGTCGTTTCGCGTGTTCTGGAACCTTACACTTACGCTGCTTTCTGTGCGCAGCCTGTCAACAAGATTCTCAACGTTGAAGAAATCAAGGACCTTTTGTCTGTCCTCCGGCAAAACATCCCCCAAAGCCTTATTTTCCATCATTTCGTCAAGACAAAACGGTTCATATGTTTTGCCGTCTGACAATCCATTTTTTCTGATCCTTATGGCCGGGTATTCCTTCTTCTCCTGAATAATACGTGCCATTCCGGTAACTGTATTGGTTATGATAACGCAGATAGTGTCTACGTCTGTCACGCTCTTCACCGCTTCTTCCTGTTTACGCGGCAGGTCAATATCTCGGACATAAACATATGACAGTATATCTCCTGTGTCCTTTTCCTGTCGCATAATAGAGTCGGCTCTGATCCAATGCAGACAGCCATCAGACATTCGATACCTGAATTCGGCATTTCGTTCCTTTATGCCATTTTGAAACAGATCAAAGTTCGTCTGCCTGTCAAAACAAAGCTCAAGCAGTTTTTTCTCATTTTCGTCAGGTATTCTGTCCCTGAGTGTTTGAATATAATTAATGTAATAGTCTTCAGATAGTTTGCTGTCCGTGCTGACTTTTTTTGTTTTTTTGCCACCCCTGTCCGCGATCTCTACTATAAGATTGCGGGAAATATTTACCGTCAACGACAGAAGACTGCCGCGCTCAAGGAACAGTCTCTTCTCCTGTTCTCTGGCATACTGTTCAATGTAATCCCTTTTTATCTTTTCCTGTTCTTTGTGCATATCGGTGATGTCAATACTGTATTCAATGAGCACCTTTCGCCCGAGCCACTCAATAAACACACTTCTGGACTGAATATATCTACCGCGTCCCGGATAGAATCTCACATTTTCAGATGCTGCGTCATTATCCCCGCAGTTTATCGGACAATCTTTGCATGGTTCATTATTGCTCATCAGGAATTCAAAACAATTCCTGCCCTCAAAACTTTCGTCCCCTGTGTCCATCATTTCACGCATGGCATTGTTCACATAATAGGTTTCATGTGTTTTGATGTCTATCACCGCTATGCCCATGTTAGTGTAATCCGCCATGCTCTGATACAGCTCTGATTCACGCGGAGGCACCGTGAAAACGTAATAATACACAGGGCAGCCGTCCTCATCGCTAAGTTTATTGGCTGTCATGTGAAGCCATCTGAGA
>JAAZDA010000488.1 GCA_012512995.1 Clostridiales bacterium
CTATTACTTCCATACAGTTGAACGAAGCTTGTTCTTCAGGTTGCGGCAGTTTCTTGGACAATTTTGCTCGCTCCCTCGACATGGATATTCAAAGTTTTAGTCAAAAAGCCCTGCTTGCAGAAAAACCTGTCGACCTTCCAGTTCCCCACTCTCTGCGCCAGGATCTCCGCCTCGCGGAAGCCCTTCTTTGTGAGCGAATCCTTCTCATAATCCGGTTCGCAATGCCTGATAAAGACTAATCTCATGTTGTCTCCTTGAATACTCAGCTGCATTTTTTACAACAGATCCAAACCCGAAATCGGCGCATTCACGCAACTTGCAAGCGATTCCGTTTCATTCAACTGTCAAACACTTACCTGAGTCATACATCCGAGATGATAAGAGAAGCCGCTGACTAAGTCAAGTCGAACAGCATCGGTTCTGGTCAGTTCTAAGAACTTTGATGGTATCGCAAAGCTTACCGATTTGGTATGATTAGTTTGCAAAACAAATTGCACATTTTATGTAACGAAAGGATAACACAGCTAAATGAACAAAGACATCATACGTGCGATTGCCGCAGAACTTAAGATTGAGATAAGCCAGGTCAACAACACTCTCTCGCTTCTCGAGGATGGCAACACCGTACCGTTTATTGCCAGATATCGCAAGGAAGCGACTCACGGTCTCGACGAGGAACAGATTCTGTACATTCAGAAGCAGTACGATTACCAGTTGAAACTTGCTGAGCGGAAAGAAAATGTTTTGAAGCTGATTTCTGAGCAGGGAAAGCTGACAGATGAGATAAAGATTGCGGTGAACGGCTGTGACAAACTCTCGCAGGTCGAGGATCTGTACCGCCCGTATGCGCAGAAGAAAAAGACCCGCGCAGCCGTCGCAATAAAGGCCGGACTGCAGCCTTTTGCCGACTGGATCCTTACATTTCCGGCACGCGGTGATCTCAAAGCCGAGGCCGGCAAATATATAAATGAAGAAATCAAGACCGTCGATGATGCAATTCAGGGTGCGAAGGATGTAATCGCAGAAGCCGTCAGCGACAATGCCTCGCTTCGGTGGGCTTTCAAAGAAAACATTTTGAAGTCCGGTTCCATCGTGACAAAGATCAAAAAAGGTGCCGTCGATGAGAGAAAAGTTTACGAAATGTACTATGACCACACCGAGCGCATCTCCAGCATGGCCGACCACCGCATCATGGCGATCGACCGCGCCGAAAAGGAAAAGGTCGTGACTGTCTCTTTTCTTTATGATAAGGATCGTTGTAAAGAAAAGGCCTATGTCACCATAAGTTCTATCCGACCTGCCGGCGGTCGATACAATGCGCCCGCAGCACCGGCATATCCAAAGGCCGCTCCTGAAATAGAAGCTGCGATCCGCGACGCCGTGAGCGACGGCTGCGACCGCCTTCTGCTGCCGGGAGTCGAACGTGAAATACGAAGTGATCTTTCCACCCGCGCGCAAAACAAGTCCATCGAAATTTTCTCCATGAACCTCGAGAAACTGCTGCTCCAGCCGCCGCTCAAGGGACGTGTTGTCATGGGTTTTGACCCGGCGTTCAGAACCGGATGCAAGCTTGCAGTTCTCGATGCGACAGGCAAAGTCCTTCACATAGACAAGATTTTCCCGACCAAGCCCAACATTGATCTCGCGGGTTCAAAGAGCACTATGTTGAAGCTGATAAAGGAATTCAAAGTAGCGATAATCGCGATCGGCAACGGCACAGCTTCGAGAGAATCGGAGCAGTTCGTTTCTGATCTGATCCGCGATAATCACCTTGACGTTAGCTACGCTATCGTCTCCGAAGCGGGTGCGTCCGTCTATTCCGCCAGTGAGATTGCCAGGACCGAGTTCCCGGATCTTCACGTCGAAGAGCGCTCTGCTGTTTCAATCGGCAGACGCCTGCTCGACCCACTCGCCGAGCTCATCAAGATCGATCCGCAATCGATCGGTGTCGGTCAGTACCAGCACGACCTTCCGGAGAAGGATCTGTCCGCGCGCCTCGACGAAGTCGTCATGAAAGCCGTGAACCGCACGGGCGCTGATCTCAACACTGCTTCACCCGAACTCCTGACACACATTTCAGGTCTCAACAAAGCCGTCGCAAAAGAAATTGTTAACTTCCGCAACACGAATGGCAGGTTCACGAACAGGCGCCAGCTCCTCAAGGTCAGCAAGCTCGGTCCCAAGGCTTACACGCAGTGTGCCGGATTCCTGCGCATCGTCGGCGGCGACAATCCGCTCGACGAAACATCTATTCACCCCGAGAGTTACGACGCTGCGTCAAAACTGATGAAGGCCTGCGGAGTCACCGAGCTCGGCGCTGCAGACATCGAATTTCCAGTCGCCAAAACAAGCTCACTTGATATTGATTCCTACACGCTGAAAGATATTGAAGACGCCATAAAGCAACCGCTCCGCGACTACCGTGACCAGTTCCAGGGTGTTTTGCTCAAGAGTGATATTCTTGATATAAAAGACCTCCACGTCGGCGAAGAGCTTATGGGCACAGTGCGTAACGTCGTCGATTTCGGTGCTTTTGTAGACATCGGGCTTCACGAAGACGGACTCGTGCACATCTCACACATGTCGAGAAAACGCATTGCCCATCCGTCAGATCTCGTCGCCGTCGGCGACATAGTCAAGGTCTGGGTCTATGGAATCGATGAGAACAAAGGCCGCGTCCAGCTCAGCCTGGTGGAACCGTAATACTTGCTGCCTGCCACGGCTCTGTTTTGTCGCAGGCAAGCAGACTGATAACTTAACATTTTTACAGAAAGGCACATATGTCAGCAATTACAAATCAAAAGTTCAATGTCACTGGCATGAGCTGTGCTTCGTGCAGCGCTCATGTGGAAAAAGCTGTCAGGAATGTCACCGGCGTCACCGATGTTGCCGTGAATCTTCTGACAAATTCAATGATAGTCAGCTATGACACCCCGGCGACAGCCGCGCTTATATGCGAAGCTGTAAGCAAAGCAGGGTACGGTACCGCTTCCGGCAATTCGGCTGCTGGCTCATCATCTTCCGCCTCAATGAGCGCCGCCCGCGCTCAGCTTGAAGATCACGAATCTCCACTGATGATAAAGCGCCTCGTCTGGTCACTTGTTTTCCTGCTGCCCCTGATGTACGTCTCAATGGGGCACACGATGTGGGGCTGGCCTGTTCCGGCAGCCATGAACGGCAACGCTCTCGCGATCGCACTCTACGAAATGCTCCTGTCCGGCATTGTCATGATCATAAATCAGAAATTTTTCGTAAGCGGCTTCAAGGGGCTTGCGCACGGCGGTGCCAACATGGACACGCTCGTCGCGATGGGCAGCGCCGCCGGCTTTATCTACAGCACGGCCATCTTCTTTCTGATGACAAACGCCGCTGCAGCCGGCGATATGACACGCGCACACGAGCTCATGCATTCCGGGCTATACTACGAATCTTCCGCTATGATCCTCACTCTCATCACAGTCGGCAAAACACTTGAGGCCGTAAGTAAAGGCAAAACAACAAACGCCATCAAGAGCCTCATGGATCTGGCGCCGAAGACCGCTCATGTTATTAGAGATGGGGCTGAGGTCACAATTCCCGCGAACGAAGTAGTCTCCGGAGATACTTTTATCGTGCGGCCCGGTGAGAGTTTTCCCGTGGATGGACAGGTGACATACGGTGAAAGCGCCGTCGATGAATCGGCGCTGACCGGCGAGAGCCTGCCTGTCGACAAGGCGCCGGGGAGCAACGTCAGCGCTTCGACAATCAACCGCAACGGCGCGCTCACATGCACGGCAACAAGAGTCGGCATGGACACGACGCTGCAGCGGATCATCGACATGGTGCAGGACGCCGCGGCGACAAAGGCTCCTGTGGCGAAAATAGCAGATAAAGTCTCAGGCGTTTTCGTCCCTGTAGTAATCGTCATTGCACTCATTGATTTTATAATATGGATATTCGCGCGCGGTGACATTGGTTTTGCCTTAGGGCGCGCAATTTCAGTGCTCGTCATCAGCTGTCCCTGCGCA
>JAAZDA010000489.1 GCA_012512995.1 Clostridiales bacterium
AGTGCGGCCACAGTAAGAAAAACGGCAGCCATAAATAAAGATATTTTTTTCATGTCTTCTCCCCTTGAAACAAAATTGACCCGGTCAGTTCGCTTTTATGTCAGACGCATCAAACGCTTCCTGAATTGAAGCACCGGGTGAAACCATTGGAAATACTTTATCATCTCTGTCAATAACGCAGTCAAGCACAACAGGGCCTTCAAGCTTTAGTGCCTCTTTGAGTGAGGCTTCAAGTTCCGATTCATTTGTGACACGAAATGCTCTGCACCCCAGGCCTTCAGATGTTTTGACAAAATCGACCTTATCGTCAAGAACAGTCGCTGAATAACGCTTATCGTAATAGAGAGTCTGCCATTGTCTTACCATACCGAGTACTCTGTTGTCTATTACTATTTCGATTACGGGTATATTATAGCGGCTTGCGGTAGCAAGTTCTATGAGATTCATTCTAAAACAACCATCACCGGCAATGTTTACAACTGTCTTGTCTGGACGTCCGACTTTAGCACCGATCGCAGCGCCGAGTCCATATCCCATTGTGCCGAGTCCTCCCGAACTTAAGAACGTTCTTGGCTCTGAATATGTATAGAACTGTGCAGCCCACATCTGGTGCTGGCCGACATCAGTGGTTATTATCGCCTTACCATCAGTCATCTTGTCAAGTTTTTCCATTATCATTGGGCAGGTCAGCCTGCTGTGATCATAGGTAAGCGGGTATTTCTTCTTATACGAATCGAGAATACTCAGCCATTCCTTATGCTCTGCCTGCGGGAGCCTTCTGTTTATTCTGCCCAGGACTTCCTTAAGATCGCCCACTATAGAGTAGTCGACTTTAACATTCTTGTTTATTTCAGCCGCATCAATATCTATCTGAATTATTTTTGCGTCCTTTGCAAATTTGAACGCATTGCCGGTCACTCTGTCAGAGAATCTGGCGCCGAGAGTAATGAGAAGGTCACACTGGCTCACGCCGAAATTTGAAGTCTTGGTGCCGTGCATTCCGACCATTCCGGTGTAATGCGGATCATGCTGGTCGAAAACGCCCTGTGCCATGAGAGTTTCACAAATGGGAGCATCCGCTTTCAAAACAAGTTCACGGACTTCTTTTTGTGCGCCTGAAATTATAGCGCCGCCTCCGGCATATATGAAAGGACGCTTTGAATTTTCAATATACTCTATGATCTTATCGATCTGATCTTCACTGGTATTATCCTTGCAGGATTGATGTAAAGGTTCAGCCGGTTCATAGTTGTATTTTGCTGCTGTTACATCTTTTGTAATATCAACTATAACGGGGCCTGGGCGTCCTGATGAAGCTATTTCAAAAGCCCTGCGGATAGTTTTGGCAAGAATACTGATATCCTTGACGATGTATCCGTGTTTTGTGATGGGCATGGTTATGCCGACTATATCGACTTCCTGAAATGTATCCTTTCCGAGAAGAGGCAGGTTTACATTGCAGGTGATGGCGACGAGCGGAACCGAGTCCATATATGCTGTAGCAATACCAGTCACCAGATTTGTGGCTCCGGGCCCGCTTGTAGCAAGGCAGACGCCTGTTTTGCCAGTCGCTCTGGCATAGCCGTCAGCAGCATGTGCTGCACCCTGTTCGTGGCTTGTGAGTATGTGACGGATCCTGTCACTGCTCTTATATAGAGCATCATAGAGATTGAGTATTGTGCCGCCCGGATAACCGAAAACAGTATCAACACCCTGCTCTTCAAGACATTTTACAACTATATCTGCACCGGTAAGTTCCATAATCATTCATCCTTTGCTGCCTGTACATCTGTTATTTTGAATTAATCAGTTCCGGGAACCCTGAGTATAGCGCCACAGTTGCCGCTTGTCACCATCTGGCAGTATCTTGCAAGGTAACCAGTCGTGATCTTCGGCTGCCTCGGTTTCCATTCGCTCTTCCTGCGAGCCATTTCGTCGTCAGAGATCTCAAGTTCAAGTTTGTTGTTCGGAATATCGATGAAAATCTTATCTCCTTCTTCGACAAGCGCAATCGGCCCTCCGACTGCAGCTTCGGGCGAAACATGACCTATTGAAGCACCTCTTGAAGCACCTGAGAAACGACCATCTGTTATAAGTGCAACACTTGAGCCAAGTCCCATACCGGCAATAGCGGAAGTGGGATTGAGCATCTCTCTCATTCCGGGGCCTCCTTTAGGCCCTTCATAGCGGATGACCACTACATCTCCTGCCTTTATCTTTCCGCCTGTGATTGCGGCGATAGCATCTTCTTCGCAGTCAAAAACGCGTGCGGGTCCTTCATGGACCATCATTTCAGGCACAACAGCGGAGCGCTTTACGATTCCGGTATCAGGAGCAAGATTGCCCTTGAGGACAGCGATGCCGCCATTTGGCATATAAGCGTTATCTATAGTACGGATGACTTCAGGATCATGATTTACTGAATCGGCGATATTCTCTCCAACAGTTTTGCCTGTTGCAGTGATCAGGTCGGTCTTAATCAGACCGGCATCAGCAAGTTCTTTCATGATCTCATATATGCCGCCAGCTTCATTGAGCTCATCCATGTAATGAGGGCCTGCCGGAGCGAGGTGGCAGATATTTGGTGTATGATCAGAGACCTCATTTGCTATCTCCATATTGATCTCAACACCTGCTTCATGAGCTATTGCGGGAAGATGAAGCATTGTATTTGTGGAACAGCCGATTGCCATGTCCACAGTGAGCGCATTCATAAAGGCGTCTTTTGTCATGATATCGCGGGGCTTAATATCTTTTTCTACAAGTTCCATGATCTTGTTGCCGGCATGTTTTGCCAGACGGATCCTTGCTGAGTAAACAGCAGGAATTGTTCCGTTTCCGCGAAGCCCCATACCGATTGCCTCGGTGAGGCAGTTCATAGAATTTGCTGTATACATTCCGGAGCATGAACCGCAGGTAGGGCATACATTCTCTTCAAAGTTCCGGAGCGCTTCCGCGTCTATCTTGCCGGCATCATACTCTCCTACTGCCTCGAACATGGAAGAAAGGCTTCTCTTCCTGCCGTTTACGTGACCGGGAAGCATAGGACCGCCTGAAACAAAGACAGTCGGGATATTGACACGTGCCGCAGCCATAAGAAGGCCCGGAACGTTCTTATCACAGTTTGGAATCATTACCATACCATCGAAAGCGTGCGCTTTGGCGAGGCACTCTGTTGAGTCGGCAATCAGTTCTCTTGTAACGAGGGAGTATTTCATTCCGATATGTCCCATCGCTATGCCGTCGCAGACAGCTATGGCCGGAACTATAACAGGCATTCCACCTGCTTCTGCCACACCGAGTTTTACAGCTTCGGCGATCTTGTCGAGGTTTATATGACCCGGAATAATCTCTGACTGAGAACAGACAATACCGATCAGAGGTTTTGCCATTTCTTCTTCAGTAAATCCGAGAGCATTGAAAAGACTTCTGTGCGGTGCCTGCTGGACACCCTTCTTGACTCTGTCACTTATCATGATTGAACCTCCATGCATGGGCATTATTTAATCCTTGCGGCTACTGCATCTCCCATTTCCGAGCAGCTCACCGGTTTCATTGAAGCAGCTTTTACTTTATCTGCGGGCATAATATCTGTTGTCCTTATTCCATCGCTCAAAGTCTTTCTTACGGCTTCTTCTATCGCATCAGCTTCCTTTGTCATGTTGAACGAATACCTCAGCATCATTGAAGCCGACAAAATAGTCGCAAGCGGATTTGCAATGTTCTTGCCTGCAATATCCGGTGC
>JAAZDA010000490.1 GCA_012512995.1 Clostridiales bacterium
ACGTTGAATGTCGATGTGACGGAGGTTCAGAAGTACACGCCGGCAGTCGAGAAGGACACGCCAACCCGCATGAAAGAGGGTCTCGAGAAGAACTGGCAGCAATTCCTCGTAAATCTCAGAGAGTTCGCTATATGGTTTGTTTCGAACCTTCCGTATATAATCTTCTGGGTAGTCTTTGCGATAATATTTATTGCAATATTCAGGGCTATCCGCCGCCACAGCAAGAAATACCAGGCGAGGAGAGAGGCCAAAGCAGAGGCAAAGAGGATCAAACAGGAAGCAAAGAGAGCCGCCAGGCTCGCAAAAAAGGGCGGAAAGGCCGACAATACATCCGTTACAGACGCCAGTGCATCAAGTGACAACGCGGACACGGCAAATTCAGATAAGGGGACAGGTGGTCCAACTAATGAGTAAAGCAGGATTTGTAACAATAGCAGGCAAGCCGAATGTGGGCAAATCCACACTGATGAACACGATGATCGGGCAGAAGCTTGCAATCACATCATATAAACCTCAGACGACGAGAAAACAGATGCGCACGGTATACACAGACAAACGCGGGCAGATTGTTTTTCTTGATACGCCTGGAATGAACGCAGACAAAACAGGCAGTGCCGCAGGGACGGCATACACCGGGTATTTCAGGACTCAGCTGGGCGATTACATGGAGAAGGCGGCAGAAAGTTCGCTTGATGAAGTGGATGTCGTTTTGCTGCTTGTGGAGCCTAAAGGGAAGGTGACTGCTGAGGATGAGGCGATAATAAAGCTGCTCCCGAAGAGCAGAGCAGACGGCGGAAAATCAACGGTTATTCTTGTCATTAATAAGATCGATTCTGTTCCACAGGAAAAAGTTGCCCGGACTATTGAGGTCTTTTCAAAAGAGTACAGATTTGATGAAATTGTCCCGGTGAGTGCAAGGTCAAAGGCAGGCGTAGAAGATCTGATTTCAACGATGTTCATGCATCTTCCCGACGGAGAGCCGTTTTATGACGAAGATACAGTGACAAATGTTAATGAGCGCGACCTCGTGGCTGACATAATAAGAGAAAAAGCGCTGAGGCTCCTGCAGGACGAGGTCCCGCACGGCGTCGCAGTGACTGTAGATTCATTCAAGTATCGCAAGAACCGCGAAGGTGTGACAATCTGTGATATCGACGCGAGCATCATCACTGAGAAAGAAACACACAAAGCGATAATCATCGGAAAAGGCGGCGAAATGCTCAAGAAGATCGGCACCGTCGCCAGGATCGACATAGAGAATCTTATACAGAACAAGGTCAATCTGAAACTCTGGGTCAAAGTCCGCAAGGACTGGCGCGACGACGACCAGCAGCTGAAGAGCTACGGTTACAACATGAAAGACCTGAAGTGAATAGTTGTGCGCGCAGCGCACTGACTTGCTAGATTTGCACAATCCGGGCGGCGAAGACCTCCCGGGCAGTCACTGCTCCGGCAGGAAATTGTGCGCGCAGCGCACTAACTTGTTGACTCAGCACAAGAAAAGAGAAAGAAATCAAAATGGGCAGCGGAACACTCAGTGGCAATGACAATAATGACAGCTCTGATCAGGTTACGGCTATGGTGCTGCAGAGCACGCCAATGGGTGAATATGACAGAAGAGTAGTGCTGCTCACAAGACAAATGGGAAAGATCTCATGTTTTGCGAGGAGAGCCAGAAAACAGGGCAGTGCCCTGATGGCTGCGACATCGCCGTTCGCGATCGGAACTTTCTCTCTGACAAAACTAAGATCCGGATATATCATGA
>JAAZDA010000491.1 GCA_012512995.1 Clostridiales bacterium
GATAGGCTCTGTGCGCAACACGAACAGGGTCAATTGGGTATTCAAAACATATCATCCCGACATTGTTTATCATGCTGCCGCACATAAACATGTTCCGCTTATGGAAGTTAGTCCCTGCGAGTCAATCAAGAACAATGTCTTCGGAACGCTCAAGACAGCCAGGGCAGCGGCAGAGAACGGTACGAGCATCTTTGTAATGATATCAACAGATAAGGCTGTAAACCCCACCAATATCATGGGAGCCAGCAAGCGTATCTGTGAGATGATAATACAGACCTGTGACAAGCTATATAAGAATACAAGATTTGTAGCAGTAAGATTCGGCAATGTACTTGGAAGTAACGGCTCAGTCATCCCTTTGTTCCGCAGACAGATCGCGGCAGGAGGGCCTGTTACGGTTACTGACCCCAACATAATACGGTATTTCATGACCATACCCGAGGCGGTCTCACTTGTTTTGCAGGCTGGAGCGTATGCGAAGGGCGGCGAGATATTCATACTCGACATGGGGGAGCCGGTAAAGATCCTCGATCTTGCGGAGAATCTGATAAGGCTTTCAGGATGCCGGGTAGGTGAGGATATAGAAATAAAGTTCACGGGACTTCGTCCGGGCGAGAAGCTTTATGAAGAGATGCTCATGAAGGAAGAGGGCATGAAGGAGACTGCCAACAGGCAGATTCATATAGGACGTCCTATAGAATTCGATGAGGACAAGTTCAAGGGCGACCTCGACAGACTCAAGGTCGCGGCAGAGAGCGAATCAGCTGATATAAGGGATTATGTCAAGGTGATAGTTCCCACATATAAGAAGCCTGAAGAGCAGGCGGCAGAACAGGAAGCGGCGAAGGAAGCTGCAAAATCAAACCAGTAAGGGAAAGGATCTTCGGATATGGCAAAACATAAAATATTCTTGAGTTCTCCGACAATGCATGGCGAGGAGCAAAAATTTGTTCAGGAGGCTTTCGATACAAATTGGATAGCGCCTCTGGGTCCTAACGTCGACGCATTCGAGAAAGAGATGGCCTCATATATGGGGATCGGGCACGCTGCGGCACTGTCTGCAGGGACGGCGGCGATCCATCTCGCTGTCCGCATTCTGAATATACATGAGGGAGACATTGTTTTCTGCCAGTCGATGACGTTCTCCGCAAGCTGCAACCCGGCGGCGTATGAAAGGGCGACACTTGTTTTCATAGATTCAGAGCCTGATACCTGGAACATGGATCCTAAGGCACTGGAAAAGGCATTCGAAAAATACCCTCACCCAAAGGCCGTAATTCCGGTGCATCTTTATGGCACACCGGCTAAGATAGACGAGATCATGGACATATGCAACGCGCATAACGTGCCGGTCATAGAGGACGCGGCAGAGGGACTCGGAAGCTCATTTGGCGACAAGAAGCTTGGGACTTTTGGTAAGTTCGGAATTCTCTCATTCAACGGCAACAAGATAATCACGACATCAGGCGGCGGAATGTTGATCTCGGAGGATGAGGCTGCTATAAAAGAGGCCAGATTCCTTGCGACACAGGCAAGAGACCCTGCGCCGTACTACCAGCACTCGACAATCGGATATAACTACCGCATGAGCAATGTCACGGCAGGCATCGGCAGAGGCCAGCTCCTTCATCTCGATGAGCATATGGCGAGGAAGAACGA
>JAAZDA010000492.1 GCA_012512995.1 Clostridiales bacterium
CTATAAGTCTCTCATACGACTTTAAACGAATAATAAAGTCTGATGCCTTTTCCGGTCTGAATCTTAAATTAGCAGTTGAGAACTGCTGTTTCTGGGCAGCAAACAGTTATGGTCTTGATCCTGACAGGATGTATTACGATTCCTACCAGGACTCTCATTATCTCGGAAAACAGCCGACCTACTATACGCTTACTTTAAATCTTAATTTTTAATATCAGACAGATATGAAAAAAATATTATACTTTATAATGATTATTTGCCTGTCGGCATCTTGTAATGATTTTATCGATGTGATTCCTAAGGGAAATACCATCCCAGAGACAGTGGATGATTTGGGCAAAATGATGAATCTGGGGACTTTCTCAGAGGAATATTCATTGTCTGAAATATCTTATGATATATCAATTGCTGGTCTTTATTGTGATGACTATAATGTTACCCAGGATCCTGCTCAGTCATATTATATGTTAAACTATGTACCCGCAGTTGTCACTATGGTGACTTGGGGGGATCCGGCTGAGACAAGCGATATGTTTTGGAACGGTCTTTATAAATCTAATTATATCGCCAATTATGTACTCGAAAACATCGATGAAGTCAAAGACGGAGTAGCATACGATAGAAGTGAGGTGAAGGGGAGAGCTTTGGTTCACAGAGCAATGAATTATTTCCTGCTCGTCAATCTATATAGCAAGTCATATAATCATTCAACCGCTTCTTCTGATCCCGGAGTTCCACTTGTTCTGGAACCGAGCCTTTCGGCACAACTCCCGCGAGCTTCTGTCGAGGAGGTCTACAAACAGATAGTTGAAGATCTGAATTTGGCGGTGACTCTGCTTAAAACAGAACTGCCGGAGACACACAACATTCCCGGTCTTGCAGCAGCTTATGCGCTGCGTTCTCGAGTTTGTCTATGGATGCAGAATTATGATCAGGCGTATGCAGATGCATCGAAAGCTATTGAATCCGGTGCTTCCCTGATTGACTATAACACTTGCTCCCAGGTATTACCTCCTTACGGACCTATGGCCGGAATCAATGGATATCCGAAACCGGCAGCCATTAATCCGGAATATATCTATGCCAGGAATAATACTGAAGTGCTCCCTGCTCTCTATACTGACAGGATGATGGCAATCGTTGATACAGAAAATGATCTTCGTTATACTCTTTTCTCCTACTATGTAAACGGTGTACTTCAGATGTTCTATAACCATTTGAGTAATTCCGGAATAAGTTCAGGGGAAATTTGGATTACAAAAGCTGAAGCTGCCCTCCGGAAATCAAATCCTGATGTTGCTGAAGCCGTCAGTACTCTTGACGAACTACGTATTAACCGAATAAAGAGCGATGCATATCAACCAACTTCTATCTCAGACAATGATCTTTTGCTGAAAGAAATCCTGAATGAACGACGCCGTGAAGTCAGACTCTGTGAATTGTCATTCTTTAATGTAAAGCGCCTTAACCAGGATCCATCTACTGCACGTGCCATGAAACGCACCTGCCTGGGGGGGGAATACAC
>JAAZDA010000493.1 GCA_012512995.1 Clostridiales bacterium
GTTCTTCCTGATAGTGGTCATGCTTCTTTTTTCTGCAGTGCTTTTCTACTCGTTCGAGTACATGAAGATGGAGAAAAATGAAGAGCGTTTCTTCGGCTTCTATTTTGTGACATTCGGAGCGATGATCGCCATGTGCATGGCGGATAACCCAGTCACTATGTATCTCTGTTTTGAACTTCTGACACTCCTTTCAGTGCCGCTTGTTCTGCATGATGAGACAAAAGAGGCAGTGACAGCGGGCCTCAAGTACCTGTTCTATTCAATAGCGGGTGCTCTCATGGGGCTTCCGGCAGTATATCTTGTTTACAGATTTGCCGGTGCAGCAGCTGATTTTACATACGGCGGATTTATCGATCCGTCAAAACTTGCAGGTCATGAGGGTGTTTTTCTTGCCTTTATCTTTATCGGCATTCTTGGTTTCGGTACGAAAGCCGGACTTTATCCCATGCACGGATGGCTGCCGACAGCCCATCCCGCAGCACCTGCTCCGGCATCGGCACTCCTTTCGGGAATAATTGCAAAGGCCGGTGTGTTCGCTGTGATAAGGCTTTTGTTCTACTCAGTCGGAACCGAAATCCTTCGGGGGACCTGGGTCCAGAACGCATTCATCATCCTTGCAATGATAACGATCTTTATGGGTTCAATGACAGCTTTTCTCGAAAAGAACCTCAAGAGAAGACTGGCGTATTCGACTATAAGCCAGATTTCATATATTCTTCTCGGGATTGCTTTCCTTTCGGATAAAGGCCTGGAAGGCGGACTCATTCATGTTTTGTCGCACGCTTCATCCAAGGCCTGCCTGTTCCTTTGCGCCGGAGTTTTTATTTACAGACTTGGAATAAGAAATGTAGAGGATCTTCGCGGTATGGGAAAGAGAATGCCGGTCACGCTCTGGTGCTTTACGATAGCATCACTCTCGCTCATAGGAATTCCTCCGATGGGCGGCTTTATAAGTAAATGGGTAATCGGCAGCGCAGCTCTTGATTCCGGGATGGGCGCTTTATCAATACTTGCACCGGTAGTTTTAATCGTTTCCGCTTTTATAACTGCGGGGTATCTGCTTCCGATCGTGATAGAAGGATTCTTCCCGGGCAAAGATTATAAAGCCCCTGCAATTTCTGAGGAACCGTCAAAACTGATGACAATACCGATGATAGTTCTGTGCGCGGCATCAGTTATTATGGGCATCTGGGGCGTTAACATTGTGAACGCGATAATGAAATTCTGATAAGTATTCCTGAACGAGGCAACGCATATTGCGTTGCCATATGAGGCTATGATGAATTCATATTTTCTTTTACAACCTATGACCGTGGCATTGATCGGGGGATTTCTGATGATATTCCTCCGTTTTAAGAATGACAGGGTGCGCAATATTTATTCGGAAGTGATAGCGATTATCACGACGGTGCTCGTGTGGATAGCACTTATAAAGGCGGACGGGAGCGCTGTCACACTATATCGCTTCACTTATGGATTTACGATATCGTTTGGCGTAGACGGACTTTCAAAACTATTTGCCGGAATGGTCTCATTAATGTGGCCTTTCGCGCTGCTTTACGCATTCGAGTACATGAAAGACGATAAGCGCAAGAACGTGTTTTTCGCTTTCTATCTCATGACATATGGCATCACGCTGGGCGTGTGTTTCTCTTCGAATATCACGACACTTTATGTTTTCTATGAGATGCTGTCACTTGTCACTATTCCGCTCGTATCACATTATGGCGATCATGAAAGCATGTATGCCGGCAGGAAATATGCGGCTTACACTATAGGCGGGGCATCGCTTGCTTTCTTCGCAGTCGTGATTGCAACAGTATACGGAGGCGGTGGAAACTTTATATATGGCGGAAGCCTGGGAGCTGCAAGAGCTGCTTCAGGAAACACGATGAGCATGGGTATGCTGCAGATAGCATTCCTGTTCGGGTTCTTCGGTTTCGGCGCCAAAGCCGCTGTATTCCCGCTTCATGACTGGCTGCCGACAGCGTCTGTCGCCCCGACACCTGTCACAGCCCTGCTACATGCGGTCGCTGTTGTAAACACAGGTGCTTTTGCCGTGATGAGGCTCACATGGTATCTGTACGGTGCTGATCTGATAAGAGGCTCATGGGTACAGGCAGTGTGTCTTATAGCTGCAGAGTTCTCACTTGTTTACGGCGCTGTCCAGGCACTGAGGGAGAGAAGATTTAAGAGAAGGCTCGCCTTTTCTACTATGAGCAATCTTTCATATATGCTGTTCGGAATCATGCTCCTCACTCCGGCCGGGTATCTCGGGGGACTGTCGCACATGCTGTTTCACGGTGTGATCAAGATGAGCCTTTTCCTCTGCGCCGGTGCTTTTATGCGCCAGACAGGCAAGAACTATGTATTTGAGATAAACGGCGTCGGCAGGAAGATGCCTGTGACTTTCATATGTTACACGCTTGGCGCGTTGTCACTTACCGGCATCCCGCTTTTCTGCGGATTCATTTCAAAGTGGACACTTATATCAGCAGGTGCGGATGAAGGCTCTGCATTGGGCATTATCGGTGTGGTGGCACTCATTGTTTCAGCGTTCTTCTGCGCAATGTATACGCTCACAGTCAGTGTGAGAGCGTTCTTCCCCATGAAGGGAAAGGATTTTTATGCTGACGGAACAGAAGGCTGCGCGGTAAAGGAAGCGGGTTGGAAGATGCTCGTGCCTGTTGTGGTATTTACGATCGCAAATGTTTTGTTCGGAGTCTTCTCCGGACCGATAATGAGCTTTCTCACAAAGATTGCGGAAGGTGTGATCTGATGAGTATTCAGGGAATTTTTGTGGATGGTCTTACGTTCCAGGTCGATGGGTTCAGGATCACATATGCTGTGATCACGGCTCTCATGTGGCTGTTCACGTCGCTGTTTTCAATAGAATATTTCAAGAATGAACGTCATAACATGAGGCGCTATTGGGTATTCACGGCAATTACGTTCATAGCAACGGAAGGTGTGATGCTGTCAGGTGACCTCATGACTACATTTATCTTCTTTGAAATACTGTCGTTCACGTCGTTTGTGTGGGTCATTCAGGAAGAAACGGCTGAGGCGATCCGCGCGGGATATACATATATCTTTATTGCTATCTTCGGCGGTCTTCTCCTTCTGATGGGGCTGCTTCTTCTCTATAATGCTGCAGGAACACTTTCATTCTCCGGACTTTCAGAGATATTCAGCGGTAATTCAGAGACCGTGTCAGGTCAGGTCTATGCGGCCGGCATACTGATCCTCTTTGGGTTTGGCGCAAAAGCGGGTATGTTCCCTCTGCATGTGTGGCTTCCAAAGGCACATCCCGTGGCTCCTTCCCCTGCGTCGGCTCTGCTGTCAGGCGTTCTTACCAAGGTCGGTATTTATGGAATACTTATGACTTCACTCGAGGTCTTATCAGGTAATCCGTCATACGGAGCGGTGATCCTTGTTCTTGGAACAATCACGATGGTACTTGGAGCTGTTCTTGCACTGTTTTCAGTGAATATCAAACGCACACTCGCCTGTTCCTCAATGTCGCAGATAGGATTTATTCTCGTAGGCATAGGCATGTATCATCTCCTTGTCGCGGCAGGAAACGGAGAGGGTGCTGCAACTGTACTTTCAGGGACTGTGCTGCACATGGTAAACCATTCGATGATAAAGCTCTGCCTGTTCATGGCATCAGGCGTTGTCCTTATGAAGGCAGGAACCGTGGACATCAACA
>JAAZDA010000494.1 GCA_012512995.1 Clostridiales bacterium
CCCACTCCTTATCAAGCGTGAACTTTCCCTTCTCTATGCGGCTCATGTCAAGAATATCGTTTATGATCGTCAGCAGATATTCGCTGGAACTGTGTATCTCATTCAGATCATTCATGATCGCATC
This sequence comes from Clostridiales bacterium, assembly GCA_012512995.1. GTDB lineage: Bacteria > Bacillota > Clostridia > Lachnospirales > Lachnospiraceae > CAG-791. The sequence goes on from JAAZDA010000494.1 coordinate 125, forward strand.
AGGTTTGTCCGTTTCATCCAGCGCCAGATCCGTAAGCCCCATGATGGTACTGATAGGCGTTCGTATATCGTGGCTCATGTTAGAGAGGAAATCGCTCTTTGCCATGTCGGCGGCTCTGGCTTCTATCGCTTCCCGCTCTGCAGCTGCCGCCTTCTCGCGCCTCTTCTCCATCTCCCTCATCATCTTTTTCTCTTTTCTGCTGCTCGTCACGTAATAGCTGATGAATATCAGGAGAAGCAGGATCACGCCCATCTCCGGAACAATTACCTTCCAATATGTCCTAAAGAAATCCTGTTCATCATTTATGAATACAATATTTCCGCCATAGGCTCTCCTGACATCATTCTTCGAAATGCCGAATTCTTTCATCATATTTATATCGAATTCACAATTGCTCTTGGCCTTCTGAACGTGGTAGTCTGACATATCAGCGCCATTCTCCAGCTGCAGAACAATTGAAGCCGCATCTGAAGCCATATCATAGTACGAGACCATCACGCCGCCGAAGAAGCCCTCTCCAAGCCCCAGCTCATCACTTTTATATATAGGTATTGATGCTCTGGATGACAGATACTGAGCTGCTTCCCCGGGGAAGTAATTATTTCCGTTCACATCCTTCGTCATCATGAGGAAAATAAGGATCGTGTCATCACCAAGTTTTGCTACCTTATCTCCTATCTCTTTATACGAAAGCACAGTACAATCAATCGTGGAAAACTCCAGTTTTGGAAAATTTTTCTCACTGTCCATGAACTGTTTTGTAGAACCCTTGCCTGAAACGGTGTCATCTGTTATCGCAACGACTTTAGTGGCATTGGGAACAAGCTTTGTAGCAAGTTCTATCGTGTCGTCCAGCGGAAACGTCTCAACTATGCCGGTCATCAGCGGATCCTCTGCCGCTTCATACGCGAATTCTTCGTCGTTTATTCCCTCAAAAACAATCGGTGTCCCGGCGAACAGCTCATCCCGATACTCAATTACGAACTTAAGTGCCGCGTCATCCGCCGCTATTATATAGTCATATTTTCTTATCTTCTGCCTGACAGCTATATCTGAACGGATCCCTTCTTTCACATCCTCATATGCCTTGCGCTTTGTATCCATAAAAATATATTCCATGTCAGCATGATTCTTCATCACGTCACTTATGCCCTCAAGCTGACTTGGATTGTTCTCCCACTCGTAGCTGTATGAACTGAGGAACAACACGCGCGGGTTCCCTGACATGCTCATTTCATCTGCTGCATAAACAGGCAAAACACATAATACCGCCGCAATTATAACTGCTGATAATGTTTGTAGAATTCTCTTCACGTGTCCTGCCTCCTTACGTAAATATTGTACAGCAAAACGCAGTAATTTGCCTTAAATATATGCGTTTTGCATCAAATGTTGAGCATTTTTGTCAGATGGCATATACTGATTTATTGGTGAAAAAACCATGTCAAAGGGGAGGTATTATGGAAGTAGATATGAACGGGGTCATCTTCGCCTTATCCTACGCACTGGACAAGGTTGAATCCGAGCTTATCGGTGTGGATATTGACCATGCAAAATGGGTCGCGTACATGTCTGTCCTGACCGGCAAAACATATGATATGAGTTTTGAACAATTGTCAGATCTGGCGGCCTGTGCTGCAATGCATGACAATGCTCTCACACAATATAATGCCGGCGGTCGTGACCGCGGTCTTGATCCTTCTGTTTTCGGGCTGCATTGTACGTTCGGGCAGGAGAACATTGCGGGTTTTCCATTCTATGGCGACACCACTGATTTTATTACATATCACCATGAGAATGCAGACGGGACCGGGCTCTTTCATAAGAATGACAATGAAGTGCCTCTTGCAGCCAAGATCATACATCTCGCAGATATGGTCGACGTCTCATGCAAGGTCAAGGATGTTTCGGTCGAGAACTACAAAACTATCCTGAACTACCTCAACAGCAACACAGATCAAATGTTTCCACGCGATCTTGTACAGCACTTTCTGACAAAATTTACTGAGGAATTCTATCTTTCACTCAAGGGGCGCAGCATTAAAGATCTGCTAAGCGAAGAGCTCCCGCATAATGTCAGAGAATACCCGTTCGAGCAGGTTCGCGGCGTCATGAATGTTTTTGGTCAGATCGTAGATTGCATATCTTCCTTTACACGTAACCACTCATTCTGCGTGGCAGACAAGGTCACAAGGATGGCTCGTTTCTATGGCTGCGACGATCAGATCATCGAGCGGATCTACATTGCCGGTGTGCTTCATGATATTGGAAAAATGGCAATAAATAATGATATACTTGAGAAACCGGCACGCCTTTCGGAAACAGAATTTGCGTATATGCAAAATCATGCCTGGTACACTTATGTCATCCTCAGCCAGATCAGGGGTTTTGAGGACATCACCGAGTGGGCAAGCCTTCATCACGAGAAGCTCAACGGCACAGGGTATCCATTTGGAAAGACCGGCAAAGACCTCAGCAAAACAGACAGGCTCCTTGCCTGTGTCGATATCTATCAGGCGCTGAGCGAAGACCGCCCGTATAAAAAAGGTATGGAGCACACCAAATGTATTGATATCATGCGTGATATGGCATCAAAAGGACTAATTGACGCCGAAATCACTGAAGATGTAAATACAGTATTTAAGGTGGCACCTGAAGTCACGACATCTGATAGAATGATATAAGGATCCCACATACATTCTGCTTTTTCTGCAAAAGAATGTACTTTTTGACACCTACAATATATTAATGCTAAGGAGAATAAAGAAATGAATACCGAAATCAACAAGGAAGATCTCGAATGTTTTGACGTATCATTTGACAGCAGCCCGGCGAATGTCATCGCAATGAATGCTGTTGTAAAGAACGGAATATGCGGCTCTGCAATGAACAGCAACGCAAAAGCTGCCAATCAGCATGCTTTCTCGATAACCGTCGAATCAGGCGATGTATGCAATCAGAAGAAATCAGGCAGATGCTGGATGTTCGCCTCTCTCAATGTAATGCGACTTGAAGTAATGAAAAAACTTAATATCAAGAACATGGAGCTGAGCCAGGCATATCCGTTGTTCTATGACAAACTCGAGCGCGCAAATTATTTTCTGGAAAACATAATCGACACCCTTGATCTGCCGCTCCATGACAGAGTCGTTGATTTCCTGCTGAGTGCACCAATGGGCGACGGCGGGCAGTGGGATATGTTCAGATCAATAGTTGCTAAATATGGGGTTGTTCCCCAGGATCTTATGCCGGAATCAGAATCATCTTCCAACACTCATGATATGGATGAATACCTCACAAAGAAGCTTCGCGAATACGCAATGACGCTTCGCGCCTCGGATGCTGAGGGCAATGATATAAGTGCCCTGCGTGAGCTCAAGGACGATATGATGGACACTGTTTACCGTATTCTCTGCATCAGCCTTGGCAAGCCCCCTGTGAAATTCACCTGGGAAACATATGACAAAGACAACAAATATATCAGGATCCCAGATATAACTCCTCAGGATTTTTACGCTCAATATGTCGGTCTCGACCTCGACTCCCTCGTCACAGTCATCAATGCACCGACAAAAGACAAGCCTTACGGCCGCACATTCACTGTTAAGTACCTCGGAAATGTCCGCGGCGGCAAGTACCCTGTCAAATATCTTAATCTTCCAATGGATGAGCTCAAGAAGCTCACTGTTGCACAGCTTAAAGATGGGCAGACTGTCTGGTTCGGAAGTGACTGCGGTCAGTTCTCTGACAAAAAAGGCGGCTATTTCACACTCGATGCCATGAATGTTCAGACGCTCCTCGGGACCGACTTCCCCATGACAAAGGAAGAACGCCTTGATTACGGCGAGAGTCTCATGACACACGCAATGGTGATAACCGGAGTAGACCTCGATGACAACGGCAGACCGACCCGCTGGAAAGTTGAGAACAGCTGGGGCAAAGAAGTCGGCAAAGACGGTTATTATGTAATGAGCGACGACTGGTTCTCAGAATATGCTTATCAGATCCTGCTCGATCGTAAATACCTCACGGCTGAGCAGTCAGCTCAGTTTGACACTGAGCCGATAGAGCTGCAGCCCTGGGATCCGATGGGAAGCCTTGCACTGTAATCACACTTCCGGTATCCAGACGCGCATTTCATTAATGCCACGGTTGTCCCATGTGTAATATGGGATCAGATGGATAGTGCAGTCCTTTTCTTCCGGGCGTATGTCAGAATAAAGTGCATCATTGTCTGCCGCATCAATTCTCACACCTTCAACATCAATGCCGACCATACCCGAGAGCTTGTCCTCATCAAAAAGCTCCGCGTGTGGCGCGGCATTTTTCTTAACCCGAAGTCCCAGCACATCTCCATCATTATCTGCGCCTTCAGCACAGTACACGAGCGGCCCTCTTTCGAACGCACACTTACCGCTGTCGTCGCTGACCTTAGTATTTGCGAAAATTCTTCTGACACTCATATCCAGTTCGAGCTCTATTACATCATTTGCAGTGAATGGCCCGTTTATTTGGGCATAGCCCTTTTCCACCAGACAATCAACGGCTTTTCCATTGCGGAGTATCGTTGTGTTACGGCTCCATCCCGGGATCCTTATCATGAGAGTCATCCTTATCGGCTCGTCTCCTTCAGGCGCAAAACTATATTTGACAGTACCGTCATAGGGATAAGCCGTCTCAACCAAAATCTTTCCGCCAAAACTCTTTTCGACATTCAGTTCACCGCAAATATAGAGATTTGCGTACACTTTCCTGTCGTTTGCATCCGCTGTCCATGCATATTCTGCCAGCGACGGAATAAGCCTTGCGACGTTTGGCGGGCAGCAGGCACACGGGAACCACTGCGGTCTCTCTGCCAGTGCGGCCTTGTGAGATGCGCATTCCCCTGAAATTCCGGGAAGCGATTCCAGCGGATTAACATAGAAGAATCTCGTCCCATCGAGCTGCATTCCTGACAAAACACCATTGTAAAGTGCTCTCTCCATCGTGTCGGCATACTTGCTGTCATGATCCATCATTATCATACGCCGGGCAAAGAATATCAGACCGATCGCGGCGCATGTCTCGGCATAAGCTGTGTCATTTGGAAGGTCATAATCCTCAGAGAAAGACTCCCCCTCATACTGAGAGCCGATTCCTCCCGTTATGTACATTCTGCGCTTAGTGATGCTCTCCCATAACC
>JAAZDA010000041.1 GCA_012512995.1 Clostridiales bacterium
ATGCCTCCGCACCTTTATTCTTCTCAATGAGCTTTTTATACCAGTCAGCCTGCCATGGAAAGGCACTTTCATCCATAAGGCTTTACAAGATGAACATTTTGCATTTGGGAGTTCCGTTTTGAACAGAGCCTGCTCCACCGAGTGCCATAATAGGACCGATAATGAGTTTCCTCTGCGGATATATGGGATTTTCGTCATCATCTTTGAACTGATTCCAGGCAGGATAATCATTTCCAGGCACCTGATGGCGGTGATAAGTCTGTACTGCAATGTAATCAGAATTATCGACCAGTACACTGTCACCTTCTAAGACACCTGTGAGCAGTTGTTCCAGATTTCTCCCACTGGCATCCGGTTTAGCGGATACAAGATGACCGCCCTGCCAGATGATATCAATTTTTATGCCTTTCATTTTGCCTGACTCAAAGGAAAGAGTCAGCCCTTTTGTATACAGATCTCCTTCGGGGAAATCATGACGCATGAATTCAGGAATTCCTTCTGCCTCGTTGAATTGATGCTTCCACGCCTCATCAACGCCATAGGTGTTGTTCTGATCGATTTCCATTCTGGCAACAGGTGGTTTTTCATAACTCGGAAGAACTGGAGAAGAAGATATTGGCTTCAATAGAGCGCGGAGACCATGATGTGCTTTTGGATGATCTTTTCTCTGTGTACAATTCTGACATATCTATGGGGACGATCGCACCGTCACAACTTCGTCAGAACAAGAACATTTTCATATCTACAGCTGCCCTGTGTTCCAGAGCAGCCGTAAAAGGCGGTCTTTCTTATGACAAGGCACTTTCAGTTTCAGATCAGTATATCAAAGCTGCTGAAATAACGGAGGATGCCGGCTCGATTTCTCCGATGATCGGGAAAATGATGATTGAGTATTGTGATCTTGTGAAAAGTCTTAATAAGCCAACCCAATGTTCAAAACAAACACTTTCGATCATTACAGAGATTAACAAAAACTTATATTCACCGCTTACGATAGAGACAATATCATTGGCAGTCGGAAGAAGTACATCGGGTATTTCACATACATTCAAGGCAGAGATGGGGATTCCACTGAAGTCATATATAATACAACAGAAGATAAAGGAAGCCTGCAGAATGCTTGATCGGAAGGAAAGTTCAATATTGACCGTTTCCGAATTGCTGCAGTTTTCGTCACAGTCTCATTTCCAGACTACATTCAAACGCATATGTTGAGTCACTCCGCATGAGTACCAGACAAAACATCATGCTATCTGTTTTTACAGATCTCAAGACTTCATAAATAGACTGGAGCCTTGAGATTTTTTTTGCAAAAAGTACGTTTCATGCATTTGTATGTCGGTTTCGTGCATTAACTCTAAAATTATCCGAAATCTGTCTGATAATTCAGATAAAAGCGATGAAGGCTGACTGCAATCAGCATATTTTCGATAATTGGGAGAGAAAATAAGATGATAAGTAAACTTGAAGTTTTCCGACTCATGAAATCAACGGTTTGAAGTACAGAGTTGGACGTGTTCTTCCGTTTGGTGCCAGTCTTGTGCAGAACGGGATCAATTTCTCAATTTACTCCAAGGATGCTACGGCATGTGAACTTGTACTTTATCACACAGGGCAGAAAGAACCTTTCCTGAGAATACCCTTCCCCGACGACTTCAGGATCGGAGATGTTTATTCAATGATGGTATTCGGACTTAATATCGAGGACATTGAATACGGCTATAGTTTTGACGGTCCGTATAAGCCTGAGGAAGGACAGCTTTTTGACCGCACGAAAGTTCTGCTGGATCCATATGCCAAATCGATCTCAGGAAGAACGGTGTGGGGAGAAAGAGATGATAACTATAGCGAATTTCCACACAGAGGGCGAGTGATCTTCCAGGATTTTGACTGGAGAGGTGATAAACCGCTGGAAATTCCGTTTAAGGATTCCATCATATATGAAATGCATGTAAGGGGATTTACGAAGGATCCATCCAGTAAAGTCAAACATCCGGGGACATTTGCAGGGACAGTAAGTAAGATTCCTTATCTTAAGGAACTGGGGATAAACTGTGTCGAACTTCTTCCTATTTTTGAATTTGACGAATTTGACAACAGCCGGGTGGTAAACGAGAAACAACTATACAACTACTGGGGCTATTCGACAGTCGGTTTCTTCGCTCCCAAGGCCGGGTATGCTGTATCAAGTCCGATGGGTCTCGAAGCTGATGAGCTTAAGAATATGGTACTTCAGTTCCATCAGAATGGAATCGAAGTCATTCTGGATGTGGTCTTTAACCATACGGCTGAGGGAAACGAAAACGGGCCATACATTTCATACAGGGGAATCGACAACAAAACATATTATCTGTTGACACCTGAAGGCTACTATTACAATTTCAGCGGCTGCGGAAATACCATGAACTGCAACAATTCCATTGTCAGGAACTGTATCCTTGATTGCCTGCGCTATTGGGTGGCCGAGTATCACATAGATGG
>JAAZDA010000001.1 GCA_012512995.1 Clostridiales bacterium
AATGCAAACCATAAAATGTCGAAACTCATTGTAACCTCCATGCCATATGTGGACTGTCTGTACTAAACAAGGAATATCAACGCCAATACCAGCGTTACCGCTATGGCAGCTACACCGTATGTCGTGTAGTCATTGACATTGCCGCTGTGCCAGTCTTTCTGGAAGTTGAAGTAATGACGCATATCATGCTTGACGCCCCAGAACAGATCAGAACCGCCGACCTGTGAGAACTCCGACTTTTCACCTGAGAAGAAGTTCTCATACTTGGGATCCTCTCCTGCCAGTACCTCATCTTCAATTGTCCTGTCTCTTGATATAGTGATAAGTTCCTGATCAGAAAGAAGGTGATCAGATGCCACACCCTTAAGTGAAGCATCAGCTGCAACATTATTTAATCTGCCGGCGCCTGACTGTTTGACACCGACGAGATCTGAAACCTTCTCCTCATCGTTAAGTGCCGTTGCGTGCTTCTTATTATCATTTGATCCAAGAACAGCTATAAGGCATACAGCACATGTAATGATCAGCAGCAGCCACAACCAGCTTACAGGCTGCCAACAGCCTATAGAACTCACAGTTCCGATCTCAGTCTGCTGGATACCGGCCTTTGCAGCTGTACCCTGACCAAGCATTGTATCGATGTAATTCGTGACATTAAATGCCGCAGTAGCTGCCGGTGTCAGGAAATATTTCTGAATGAAATTCGGGAAAACACCAAACAGTACACAGAGACCTGCAAGGATCCACATAGGGATCTGCATTACAACCGGCACCTCGTGAACCTCAGGTTTATTAAACTCAGGATTGAGCTGTCCGAAGAACACGCTCTGCGCGACCTTTATGAATGACGCAAGTGTGAGCACCGAGCAAAGGAGACATACGACCACAACAATGACATATACAAAATTGCCTGTCTCGGAAGCCTTCTCAAACACTGACTGATAGATCATCCACTTTGATGCAAAACCATTGAAAGGCGGAAGTCCGCTGATTGATGCCGCGCCTATGAGGAACAAGGCACATGTCTGAGGCATCTTCTTTGCAAGACCGCCGAGTTTATCAAGATCAGCTGAACCGGTAGCATATTGAACAGCACCGGCTGTAAGGAAGAGAAGACCCTTGAACAGGGTGTGGTTCACTGCATGAAACAGACCTGCTTCAAGTCCGAACATTGAGCCAAGACCTACTGCCATGATTACATAACCAATCTGAGAGATAGAGTGGTATGCGAGCAGACGTCTGAAATTATGCTGATTGAAAGCCATTGTCACGCAGATGAAGCAGCTGACTGCACCGAGCAGCGTCACTGAAATCGAGACTGCCGGAAGCTCAATATTCTGGAACAGTATGTAACATATCCTGATGATCGCATAAACGCCGCACTTCGTGATGACACCTGAAATAATCATCGAAATCGAAGCCGGAGCGACCGCGTTGACATCTGCTTCAAGCGGATGGAACGGAAACAGGAATGCTTTTGATGCAAAACCTATGAACAGGAAAGCAAAAGCCGCAGCAGTGACCGCATTCTGATGACTCGGAAGCGAAGCCGCTATCTGAGCAAGGTTAAGAGTATGTAGCTGTGAATACAGCATAGCGATACCGACCAGCACTGTCGATGATCCGAGTGAACCGACCACCATGTACTTCATTGCACCTTCAAGCGCCCCGTCATAATCCACACGGAATGCTGTAAGCGCTACCTCTGTCATAGTCATTATCTCTATCATGACGAATATGTTGAAGAGGTCGCCTGTAAGTACAAGACCGAGCAGTGCACCGCTCAGCATAAGGAACAGAGTGTAATAATTCTCAAGTGAACTGTCGCGGTTCATATATGTGAATGAATATATGGCCACAATGAAGACCGCAAGCGTTACGATAAGTCCAAAGAAAAGACTGAGTGCATCAACTTCAAGGCCTATGCCTATCGCCCACTCTCCCACCGGTGCCCAATTACCCATCCAGTAATTGATGACTCCGCCGTCAATCATGATCGGCTTAATAAGAGACAGCATCAGAAGGAACGGAATTATCGTCACTATGAATACAATGACGTTCCTGAGTGTTTTGTTTAACTTACCGACAATGGCAATTATAAATGCCCCGAGAAAAAGGGTAACAATCGCAAATATCGGAAAATGATTTATATCAGTACCGACAAAATTATAAAACTGATCAAAAAGCTGCGTCATCCTCTGAGCCTCCTTACCTGATCAGCCTGAAGGGTGCCATACTTTTCCTTGAGTCTGATTACAAGGCTGAGTGTCATTGCCGTTGTGCAGGCTCCGATAACAATTGATGTCAGCGTAAGTGCCTGCGGAACCGGATCCACAAAAAAGCTTGCCTGAGTGAGCTCACTCATTGTAAATATAGGAGCTGTTCCACCAGGATTGAAACCCACAGATACTATCAGCAGGTTAGCACCGTAATCTGCAATTCCCATGCCAATACAGATCTTTATCAGGTTTTTCTTTACGGCCATGCAATAGAAGCCGAGCGCTATCAGAAAGAAAGATGCGATGTAATTTACAAGTATCATTGCGCTACCGCCTTTCTTTTTTCAGTAATATTATCACTTCCGTTGTCAGGAAGTACTTCATCTGTGCCAAGAGCTTCCAGCATAATAATGAGCAGGCAGCAGATGCCGGCCATGACGTGATATCCTACAGCGTCATTCATTATCATGGCTGTCTCTTCAGAACCTGACAAAACAAAGTTGAAGCAGAAGTTCATCGCTCCGAATATGCCTAGCAGGCCGACAAATACATATGTCATCTCTGACAAAGTCTCTGTAACATGCAGTAATGACGGATTGAAAGCTTTTCTTACGCCTGTAAGACCATATGCAAGATAAACAAGCAATACAGTTCCGGCTGCAAGAACACCTCCCTGGAAACCGCCGCCCGGGCTCATGGCTCCGTGAATTACTATGTACCAGCCATACACTATTGCAAGAGGCATGAGGAAGCTGACTGAGCAACGGACAATAACAGGTTTACGCTTATACTGATTTGTCGAAAGGTCATTATCACCTACTGCTTCCATTCCGGCTGCGCCAGATGCCTTTGAATTATCAGCAGGCTTTCTGTAATAAACGATCTTCCTTGGAGCCCTTCTCTTATCACGGCGAAGGATAGCCATAGTTCCTGCTATAGCACCAATAAGAATAAAGGACTCGCCGAGTGTATCATAACCTCTGTAGTTGAAGACCACACTGTAGACAACGTTATCAGCAGCCGTCTTGTCGTTGTTCTCGTTTACCATAACAGAAGCGACACCGTCAGCTCCGGAATTGTCATATGTGGATGGATCGTCATACAATGCCACCACATCTGTCCCTGTTCCGTCATATGTAGGCGCGCTGTTTGCCATCTTGATTGCGGCAGAAACACCGCAGACAAGAATTGCAATAAGTGAAATGATAAGTATCAGGTTTTTTGAAGACTTACTGTTCATCACTTCACCTCCTTATCATTACTCTTGTCTTTGCTTTCCGCATCTTCTTTTGTGATTTCATCACGGATATTGACTTCACGGACTTTTCTGAGCGCAATGATATAAAGGATCGTCGAAAGGATAGCTCCGACAGAAACCTCAGCTATTGCAACATCAGGAGCCTGTAACATAATGAATTCCAGTCCAACAAATGAACCTGTCGCTGCAAGAGCAAGAAC
>JAAZDA010000042.1 GCA_012512995.1 Clostridiales bacterium
ATGGCAATTCCAAAGGCAAAAGTCCTCCGCCAGCCGACAGGTCTCCTCAAAGCCATCATCGACGCGGACACCGGACTCATCCTCGGCGCGCACCTCTTCTGCGCAGATTCCCACGAGATGATCAACACCGTGAAGATCGCTATGGACGCAAAGCTCCCCTACACAGTTCTCCGCGATGCGATCTACACGCACCCGACAATGAGCGAGGCCTTCAACGACCTCTTCGCTGCTGTGAAATAATTTTGACTGCCGTCTAGTGCAGTCGTAAGACGTCTCCCTCTTTCAAGATGACTGTGGCTTATCATCTCGGATGAGGGAGACTATATTTCCGTATATTTTGTCTTATCGGATTTGTCGACCGCAGCCCCGTCAAGTCCGAGCTGCAGTTCGAAGAGTTTCATTTCGGTCTCTGCAATTACAGTGTGCCTGCTGCCAGGCTCCATTGTCACAACATCCCCGGCCTGCACATGATGCCGCACCCCGTCAACTATGACCGTCCCGCTTCCATATATGACGGTCCAGACTTCCTTACGCTTCGCGTGGCTGTGATAGCTCATGCTCGCACCGGCATTCACGATATCCATTATCATCATGCTCTCAGCGTCAATATTGAGTACGCGATAGGTGCCCCAGCTCTTTTCCGCAAACATGACTTCATCATCAATCTTGTCTACGTACTTCCTTATATAACTCGACTCGCCCTTATCCGAAACAAGTATTCCCTGCGGGCTCGCGGAAACGACCATGTTCTTTACGCCCATGCAGAGGATCGGTGTGCTGAGTTCGTTTATGATATTCACGTTCTCACAGTTGTCCCCGATGATCGCATTCCCGATGACCGGTTCCTGCATCGCTTCGCTCAAGGTGTTCCAGGTCCCAAGATCCTTCCACTGCCCGGAGAATCGCATCACCGCGATATTCTTCTCTTTCTCAGCAATCGCGTAGTCAAAACTTATTCTGTCCAGACTATCATACTTGTCATAAAGATCCTGATAGTCCGTGAAGTCCATGAGCTCATGAGCTTTCCGCATCATGTACCCGCATTTGAATGCGAAAACACCGCCATTCCAGAGAGCTTTACTGGCTATCAGCTTTTTGGAAGTCTCCAGATCAGGCTTCTCTGTGAACGACACGACACGGCTCACGCTGCCTGTTGATTCAGGAACTATATAGCCATATTTCTCACTGGGATAAGTCGGTTCCATGCCGAGCAGACAAAGGTTCGCCTCAGCTTTCTCCGCAAGCTCTGAAAGCTTATCGAGAGCCTCGAAATAATCATCTTCCACAAAGGGATCGCAGGGGCACACTACAACAGCCTCGTTCTCGCCGACGCCCTTAACATCATGAAGATACATCGTCGCCAGCGCTATTGCCGGAAAAGTATCACGTCTGCACGGCTCTACTGAAATTCCGACCTTCTCGCCGAGCTGATTATGAATTGCAGAGACCTGCGATTTACTCGTGGCTATGGATATCGAAGCATCCTTGTCCACCCTTGTGATCCCGCGGTACATCCGCTGAACCATCGAATCATAGGAGCCATCATCATTCCTGAAGATCTTGATGAACTGTTTGCTTCGAATATCATTTGAAAGCGGCCACAGGCGCTTGCCCGACCCACCTGACAGTAAGACTATGTTCATATCACATACCTCTGTGCTGAAGCCGTGCTATTTACGGCTTCACGAATCACAACGAATCGCTGTAAAGCATGCGATTCG
>JAAZDA010000043.1 GCA_012512995.1 Clostridiales bacterium
CTCACAGAGCTGGGTTTTGAGGCTGTCTGCGAAACAAGTGAAGGAGCTGCGATCGTAACACAGGAATATGTGCGGCTTATACGTGAAGGACGCATGAGAAATATCATCACAACATGCTGCCCCAGCGTCAACGACCTCATTGAGAAGTATCACCCTTCACTCGTAAAGTATCTTGCGCCTGTTGTTTCGCCGATGATCGCGTCGGGAAAACTCATTAAGAAGCATATGGGTGAAGATACGAAAGTCGTATTCATAGGCCCTTGTATCGCCAAAAAGAGGGAAGCAAGAGATCCAAGAGTAAATGGGATCATCGACGCGGTCATAAGTTTTGAGGACGTAGACAAGTGGCTTGCGGAAAAGAACATCAATATCGAGGATTGCCCTGAGAAATCATTCAACGTGTTTGACCCAAGGGTAAATCGTCTGTATCCGGTCACAGGTGGCGTGCTCAAATCAGTTCATGCGACGCTCAGGGGAACGACGATCGAAGAGATGGATGATGATGAAGATGAGGACTCAGGCTCTGAAACGGCCACTCACATAGATCATTATCGCAAATTCTATGTTCATGGCGCAGAAGACTGCATGGAACTCTGCCGTGACATGGAAGAGGGCGGAGTGAACGGATGCTTTATTGAGATGAATATGTGTGCCGACGGCTGTATCAAGGGACCGTTGGTTAAAGAGAATGATATATACAAGTACAAGATAAAACTTGATATGGGCGAGGAGATCAAGCAGGAACCTGTTCCTCCGGATGAGCTTTCTGATGCGTCAGAAGGAATATCATTTGAGAAGGAATTTGTCGACCGCTCACTTAATGATCCGATGCCCACAGAAGAGCAGATCCAGGACATCATGGAGAAAGTGGGAAAGCATTCACCGAAAGACGAGCTTAACTGCGGAGCCTGCGGTTATCCCACATGCAGGGACAAAGCAATCGCTGTTTTTCAGGGCAAGGCAGAACTTGGCATGTGCATTCCGTACCTGCATCAGCAGGCGGAGTCAATGGCAAATGTTGTCATGGAAGAGAGCCCCAACGCGGTCATAGTAGTTGACCGCAGTATGAAGATCCTTGAGTACTCAAAGAACAGTGAGGAATACTTTGGGGTGCCGAGAGAAAAAGCGCTCGGAAGGAACCTTTCGGAGTTTATTGATACAGTAAACTGCAAAGCTGTATTCAGGACAAAAGAGGATATCCACGGTAAGAAAGTCAATTACAGGGAATACAAGATGGCGACGCTGCAGAACATCGTATATATGCCGCGCCAGGATTGTGTCCTTATGACCATAGTCAACATCACACAGCAGGAGATACAGGCCAGAGAAGAATATGAGAACAGGCTTCACAATACGGGGCTTGCACAGAACGTCATACGTGAACAGATGATTACTGCCCAGAAGATAGCATCACTTCTCGGTGAGACCACAGCCCGGACCAAGACGACTATGACCGCACTCTGCAGTTCCATAATGGAAGAGGGGAGCGACAATGCGGGTGAACTGGAGGGAAATGCTGATTCCGGTGAACACGGAGTGATGCCAGTATCAGGCGCAGGCAACGATGAACAACACGAACAACAGGATAAGGCTTCTCCTGTAAAAGTTATGAAGCTAAATACACAATATGCTCCGGATTCAGACACTGATGATCACACGACATCGCAGGGCATCAAGATCATAAACGAGATCGGCAAAACATCTGTCTCCGGAGATATTTCGGCTGACATTCCGGCTAATGTCGAGATCCCGGCAATAAATGAGAACCGTAATCCGGCGAACCCGGTCAAGAAGTTCAAGATCGTCGATAAGTATGCACCGAAGAGCGAGGATTAGGGCTTATGAGCATCACTACAGAAATTGCTTATAAAAGTCTGAATCATTACGGCGAGATCCTCTGCGGTGACAAGGTGGAGATAGTCCACAGGGATGACTCGGATATAGTGATTCTTGCTGACGGCATGGGGAGCGGTGTCAGAGCCAACATGCTATCGACGATGACGACAAAGATATTCGGATCAATGCTGAAGGCAGGGTC
>JAAZDA010000044.1 GCA_012512995.1 Clostridiales bacterium
ATCCACAGGTCTTCTCAATGGTGAAGGGTATTCGTGGGGGCAACATGGGATATATTGAGGTTGAGAACCTCACCTCAGATCTGTCTGAACTGCATGCGAATTCAGCTGATTTTGAAGTTATAGTGTATATGAATGATGGCGAAATCCTGTATCAAAGTGATAAATCGATCGACCCGGATCAATATATGGGAATAGTAAGTGGCAAAACAAGTCTTGTGAGTAAACAGGATTTCGGAAATGGCAGGGAGATTGTATCCCTTTCTGTTTCCGATGAATACCCGATAAGCGTGCTTGTTATTGAGAAGAGTTCGATAGCTCTTGCTTTAGGAAAATGGTTAAATCCATCTCCGTTCATCACGACGGGTATTTACCTTGCAGTTTCGTTATTGGTAATGCGATTATTTATGAGCGATGTTCTGAAATCGGTCTCTCAGATCCAGAATCTGATGGAGCAGACGACACTTAAGAATCTGTCTGACCCGGGAAATAATGTAAGAGGGTATGATCCAGGCTCAGATGAACTGAGAGCTTTTATTAATTCATATAAGGCTATGATGGCACGTCTCGATGAGTCTATAAGAAATGAAAGGTCGGCCGATCTTCTTCGTTTGCAGGCCCAGTTCGATACACTGCAGGCACAGGTGAATCCTCATTTTTTATATAATGTGCTCAATACCATTTCAGCAAGAGGAGTTGAGGATGATGATGATCTTGTCTGTGATTACTGTGACAGCCTCGCAAATATCCTGAGATATTCTACGGACAACAAAAAACGGTATGCAAGTGTAAAGGATGAAATAGACAATCTGGACAATTATTTCAAACTGATCAAAGGACGCTGGGGTGACAGGTTCCAGGCAAGTATCAATGTTGATGAGGATATAAACGAAATGCTGCTACCCAAAATGACCCTGCAGCAGATCGCTGAGAATGCGATCATTCACGGCTTTGGCAGCAGCAGCGGACCAATGAAACTTGACGTTGTTGGTTCCGAAGGCTCAGACCAGACAGGTGTCTACTGGAAGATCGTGGTCAGAGATAATGGAGAGGGCTTCAGTCAGGATACAATTGACAAACTGAAAAGTGAAATAGAAGACCTGAAGGTCAATCTCCTCAAGATGGGGACAGGTCTGGAGGAACAGATAGGCGGCATGGGCATCACCAATACATTTGCAAGATTATATCTTCTGTACAGCAAAAAACTGATTTTCAGCGTCGGGAATAATGAAAAACAGGGTACTGGTGCAGAAGTAACGATTCAGATATATGAATGACAGCATAAGTCAGCAGGGATGGAGAATATGTATACAGTAGTAATTGCAGATGATGAACCGGTTGCCATAAACATGGTAAAAAAGATAATAGAAAAGAACAGATCTGATTTTCAGATAATGGGATCTGCAGAAAACGGGGAGGATGCGCTTGAACTGATAAAACAGTATAAGCCGGATCTTGTAATAAGCGATATCCGCATGCCGGTAATTGACGGATTAACGCTCGCCAGCGAAACCAGGCATATCTCACCGGACAGTTTGTTCATTCTCATAAGTGGATTCAGGGATTTTGAATATGCAAGAAGCGCAATTGCATATGGAGTCAGTGATTATCTGTTAAAACCGATCACTCCGACCAATCTTCTATGCTCGATAAAATCAATTGTCACAAAGGTAGATGAACGAAATTATCAAAAGCAGAAAATGGTTCTTTCTGATTTGTGTAACGGAGCAGACACTGATAATGAGGCAGCAACAAGGTCGCTTCCTTATTCAGCATATTACCTTGCGCTTATTCGCTATAACGGACTTCCGACAAGGTTCGGTAATCATCCAAACCAGCACAGTTTTTATTCAGCGCCGGAGGAACTCATATCTTTCTATGGACGCGATGAAATGGAAGGCCTTTATTTTATTCCGGAGGAGTCCGTAACAGAAGACCTGCTTACACTGATAAACAGACTCGGCGAAAAAGCTTTTTCAGGGATGAGCGGCTATCGCACAATTATTTACAGCTCTGAGAAATATGCATCTTCAGAACTTCCCAAAGCTATACAGAGCATATATCATGCTTTGAACCTCAGCAGTGTCGTTGGTCTTTCTCAGACGATTGATATTGCTGCATCCGGGGCCTTTCCTGACATTAACCTTACCAGGGAGGATACTGCAAATCTGAACAACACCTGTAGTTATCTTCTCGACAATCGACGCTATAATGACTTCCATACAAAAATGCGCTCATGTCATCATGCATGGCTTGTGGAAAAACGTTCTCAGCTTTGGGTAGAACATTGCGTAAACGTGATTATTTCCATAATAAGCAGATACAGTAACAAGGATGAAATCAGATTGTCGGACAGCAGCCTTACCATATCAGATATTTTTTATAACTCAATTACAGCGTCAGATCTTGCTGAAAGTCTTATTGAAACATATGACATTTTGCTGGGAGTCGGAATCAACCAGGTCACGACTGATTCAAACGAGTATTTTGATAAGATCATGAAATTCATGGAGAATCATCTGGAAACACCACTCAGTACGCAGGATATATGCAAAGAGTTTGCAGTTTCACAGGCATATATGAGCCGCTTATTCAGAAAATACGCGGACATGTCGTTTGTTCAGGTGCTTACAAAGATGAGAATGGAGAGGGCAAAACAAATAATACTTGATAATCCGGAACTATATCTGAAGGATATAGCAAGAATGGTAGGATATGAAGATCAGTTCTATTTCAGCAGGGTCTTTCACTCATATACAGGCAAATCGCCAAGCACGTGGGGAAGACAGGAATGCAAGTAAAGCACAGCATGAGGCTAAGAGTGGCAAGAAAGAGAATACAAATTCCGGATACGGAATTATCTGTTTATCCAATTGGACTTGGAACAGTTAATGCCGGACTTGATTGGGACGGAGAAACGGCAGGAGAAATATTCGATGCATATCTTTCATGTGGCGGGAATCTAATAGACACAGCACATGTTTATTCAGACTGGGTCCCGGGCGAAAGGGCAAGATCAGAACGAGTAGTAGGAGATTGGCTTGAACAAAGCGGCAGGCGAAACGAGGTCATCATTATGACTAAAGGCGGTCATCCGGATATGACCGGAGCTGATGTGGATATGCATGCAAGCAGAACGACACGTAAGGATATGACAGATGATCTGAACGGATCGCTGAAGCAATTAAGGACTGACTATATTGATATTCTGTTCTATCATAGAGATGATAGAAAATTGCCAGTCGAAGAAGCAATAGATACGATGGAGGGATTTGTAAAAGAGGGAAAGATCAGGTATTACGGATGCTCAAACTGGGATGCTGACAGAATGACAGCGGCAGATGATTACTGCAAGATCCATAATTACAGGGGATTTGTAGCAGATCAGAGCCTGCTAAATATAGGAATGAAATATTTTAAGGGCTTAGATGATGATACATTGAGATGTACTCATGGAGCGGCTTACACATATCATATAAATAATAAAAACAACCTGGAAATGCCATATATGGGTAATTGTGGTGGCTTCTTTCAAAAATATGTTCTAGAAGGCGAGTCAGTAGTAAAAAGCAGTCCCTATTATACTGAGGGTAATATACGAATTGCAAAGAGGATCCCACAGTTAATGGAGAAATATAATTGTTCAGTTACGCAAGTCGTTATGGGATTTTTCTTTCATCAGGATTTTGCATGTGTGCCACTTTTCGGTTCATCAAGACCTGAGCATATTATCGATGCGTGCAAAACATTGGATGTTGACTTCAGTGATGAAGACTATGAGTTTCTGTTGTCATGATGGATGTCAGAATACCATCATGACATAACCCACGTTGCTTTGCGTTCAGATATTCTCAATATCCTGTTTTGTCTTGAGCATTAATGCGGAAAGACTCTCTATTCGTTCGTTATTCATCCTGGTCACGGGCGCAGAAACGCTGAAGGCATACCTTGTGCCATCATCACCGATACAGAGAGGACAGGCTATGCAGCGAACTCCGGTCTCGTTCTCTTCATTGTCGAGCGCATAGCCTTTCTTTCTTACTGCTTTCAGGGTTTTAGTGAATTCAATGTAGTCAGTTATTGTATGAGGGGTAATGCCCTCAATCTTGCAGGAATCCCAAAGCTTCCTGACATCCTCATCATGCATTGACGAAGCAATGGCTTTGCCGACAGCTGTTCTGTAGAATGGCATTCTACTGCCGATGTGCGATACCATTCGCACCGTGTTGCGATCTGATTCTTCTTTATCAATGTACACTACTTCTGCGCCTTCTCGTTCAACAAAATGTACAGTTTCTCCTGTGACTTCTGAAAGCTCCTTAAGGTAAGGACGGACCATCCTGTTAATGTCGACGTGACTCATAAGCTGGCTCGCAAGGCTCACTATCTTAAGAGAAAGAGAATATTTGCCATTCTCGTTGTTCTGTCTTACATATCCCATATATTCAAGGGAACTGAGGATACGATGAGTGGTGCTCTTATTAAGACCAGATTCTGCAGCAATTTCTGCCAGTCCGGATTCGCCGTGTTCTGCAAGATACTCTAATGAGTCGAAAAGCCTTCCGGCTACCTGTATTGGATTTTTGTCTTCAGTCATGAATAATCGCCTCCATGCATTTCACTATGTGAAACATAATACTGTAATACGATTGTCAATGCAATAAAACAGAGCTAATGGCATGCGTTACCTAACTGACTGATGCTACGGTTCATGACATTTTGTGAACGCGATGGCTTGGATTAGATGCGAGGACGCCCATTTTCACTGGCACTTGACATGTACCCAGTTAATCTATAATATATCTATATCATACCACATTATGGAATGAATACTCACTATGCGAAACTAAGCAAGACTAAAACAATATTATGAAACAAAGCACTATGAAACAAACATACAAAACTAAATGAAACAGGGCAATACACATGAGAGTGTTTCTCAGGAAGGATGGAACAATATGCAGCTCGATCTAAGAGATCAAAAGGATTGTAAATATGACGCGGTATCACTGGGAGAGGTCATGCTGCGACTCGACCCGGGAGAAGGAAGAATCAGAACGGCAAGAAGATTCAATGCCTGGGAAGGCGGAGGAGAATACAATGTTATCCGTGGCCTTCACAAGTGTTTTGGTCTCAATACTGCAGTCATTACATCATTCGCGGACAATGAAGTAGGAAGACTGATGAAGGATTTCATTGAAGAAGGAGGGGTAGATACATCTCTCATCCACTGGATGAAGACTGATGGAATCGGCAGGACTTGTCGCAATGGGATCAATTTCACTGAAAGAGGTTTCGGCATACGCGGAGCGCTTGGCTGTTCTGATCGCGCAAATACTGCCATATCGCAGGCTACAGAAAAGGACTTTGATTTTGATCATATTTTTGGCGAACTTGGTGTCCGCTGGCTCCATACAGGTGGAATATATGCCGCCCTTTCAGAACAAAGTTGTGACACAGTAATAGAAGCTATAAGTACCGCGAAGAAATATGGAACGATCGTGTCATATGACCTCAATTACCGGCCATCTATGTGGGAAGCAATCGGCGGGATAGCCAAAGCACAGGAGGTCAACCGGGAAATTGCAAAGAACGTGGATGTCATGATTGGCAATGAGGAAGACTTCACGGCCTGTCTCGGACTGAAAATCGAGGGTCAGGATGCCGGGCTTAAGAAACTTAACATAGACGGATATAAGAAAATGATAGATAAGGCTGCTGAAGTATACCCGAACTTCAAGGCTATTGCTACGACGCTCCGGACTGTGAAGACAGCTACTGTCAATGACTGGAAGGCAATATGCTGGGCAGATGGCAGGCTTTACCAGTCGGCTGAATACAATGGTCTGGAGATAATGGACAGAGTCGGCGGAGGCGACAGTTTTGCCTCAGGATTCATATATGGTCTTATGACAACGGGCGACCCGGAAAAGGCAGTCAATTATGGTGCTGCGCACGGAGCGCTTGCAATGACGACGCCCGGGGACACTTCAATGGCGAGCCTTGATGAGGTTGAAGCAATAATGGCTGGGAACGGCGCTCGTGTTAAGCGCTGACAATATCTGTGTGAATGTAGATATATATGATCACAGTACGGTGAATACATATTCCATATATTGGCGCAGATGAATCAGATTACTCTGCGACAGAGGAGAATTCAATGTTTACAAATGATAATAAAGGTGTAAAAAAAATGGAAGCTGACCGGGTCTTCAACAGGCTCAGCGAGATTGGAATAATTCCGGTCGTTGTTCTCGATGATGCCAGGGATGCTGAACCTCTTGGAGAGGCATTGATGAATGGAGGATTGCCGGCAGCTGAAGTAACATTCAGAACGGATGCTGCCGAAGAGTCAATAAGGATAATGTCAGCTGCATTTCCTGAGATGATGGTGGGAGCCGGGACTGTCCTTACTATCGAGCAGGTGGACAAGGCCGTGATGGCCGGAGCAGGGTTCATTGTTTCTCCCGGTTTCGACCCTGAGGTAGTGACTTATTGCATATCAAATGGAATCCCGGTATGTCCGGGAACGCAGACACCATCAGAGATGATCGCCGCAATGAAGCTTGGTATTGATCACATGAAGTTCTTTCCTGCGGAACCAAGCGGCGGGCTTCCAATGATAAAAGCTGTAACTGCTGCTATTACCGGCGTAAAGATCATGCCGACAGGCGGCATAAACGCTGCAAATGCTGCGGATTATCTAAAGTGCAACAAAGTGTTCTGCGTGGGCGGATCCTGGATGGTAAAAGGAGAACTCATAAGGTCGGGAAGTTTTGACATAATTCAGAGCAAAAAAGCTGAAGCAGCAGCGATAGTGAAGAGTATAAATGAAAATAAAAACGAGAAGCCATAAAGTTGATATGCTGAACGGACCGCTTGCATGGAAGATTTTCATGTTCGCGCTTCCGCTGGCACTGTCAAGCATATTGCAGCAGCTATTCAACAGTGCAGATTTGGCAGTGGTCGGACGATTTGCGAGCTCGCAGGCAATGGCTGCAGTCGGAGCTAACGGCTCGCCAATCAATCTGATAGTTTCATTATTCACAGGACTCTCACTTGGTGCAAATGTCGCTATTGGCACATTCATAGGACAGAATGATGAAAGAAAAACAAATGAGGCTGTGGAGTCGGCATTTACAATCTCACTGATCTGCGGCCTGATATTGGTACCGGTGGGTCTTGCTGTATCACGGCCGCTGCTTGTTTTGATGGATACTCCGGAAGACGTGCTGGAACTTGCAGTGCTTTATCTGCGGATATACTTTCTTGCTGTGCCGTTCATCATGGTCTACAATTTTGGGTCGGCGATACTCAGGGCAAAAGGTGATTCAAACAGACCGCTTTTGTGCCTTGTTGTGTCAGGAGTAGTTAATGTTATTCTTAACCTTTTCTTTGTGATTATCTGTGGGATGTCAGTAGACGGCGTTGCAATCGCAACTGTCATATCAAATATTATAAGTGCCGGAATGGTAACATATTTCCTCATAAAGGAAAGCGGTGCTCTGCATTTATCGCTGCGTTGTCTGAAGATCAAGAAGGAATATCTTGTCAAAATGGCGAGAATAGGTCTTCCAGCTGGTCTTCAGGGAATGGTGTTCTCACTTTCAAATGTAGTTATCCAGTCAGCTATCAACTCATTTGGGTCGGATGCTATTGCGGGAACAACCGCCGGTCAGAATTTTGAGTTCATGGATTACTTCATTGTCAATGCATTTGCTCAGGCTGCAGTCACCTTTACATCACAGAATTATGGAGCAGGCAAATACGATCGCTGTAAAAGAGTCTTCCTTATAACGATGGTGATGGGAGAATCACTTACACTTGCGTTGTCGATGTTCTTCTGGCTGGGACGTGGATTATTCATTCAGATGTTTACGACGGATGCAACAGTTATAAGTTATGCGATGATCAGAATGCTGTATGTATCAAATCTTGAGATCGGTACGGGAACATATGAGATATCTGGAGGGTGCCTGAGAGGTATGGGAGTCAGTATGCCTCCCACGATATTAACGATCTTCGGGTCATGCGTTTTCAGATTGATTTACGTTGCCACGATTTTCGAGCGTTTCCATAGTTATACAGCACTTGTACTTGTATACCCCATTTCATGGGCTATCACCGGGACGGCAGTCATTACCTTGTATTTCATCATGAGAAAGAAGCTGATGTAGGCATTTCTCACAAAATGCACAGTGCTGATTTGTTAATGTAGCACATTTACTAAATTGATAGGGAACACTATTCTAAACATAGGATGTTAAACATCCTATGTTTATTTTTGAACTTATATCAGATTTTGAATAATGATAAGAAGGAAGGACAGGAACATGAAAGTCGGAATAGTATATACAAGCACTACACCTGAATTGATCGCGGATGTTGAGAGAGAAGTAAGGAGCCAGCTTGGGGATAAAGTAGAATTATTCAATCAGCAGGATCCATCAATACTGCAGCAGGTGAGGGATGCGGGCTATGTTACGACTGCACCGGCAGCAAGACTTATCGGAATGTACATGAAAGCCGCGGAGGAAGGGTGTGACGCGATCCTTAATGTCTGTTCAAGCGTAGGAGAAGTAGCAGACTGCGCACAGAGTGTAGCAGATTATATAGGCGTGCCGATCGTAAGGATCGATGAGGATATGTGCAGAGAGGCAGTAAGGATCGGACAACGTATAGGTGTTATGGCGACGCTGCGGACTACACTTGAACCCACAAAGAACACAGTAAGAAGGGTCGCACGTGAAATGAACAGGAAAGTCGAAATCGTGGATTGCCTTGTAGACGGTGCTTTCGG